>NZ_CALAYQ010000035.1:0-101301 GCF_937894855.1 uncultured Zoogloea sp. | reverse complement strand
TCTACATGATCGACGAAGTGCACATGCTCACCGGGCATGCCTTCAACGCGATGCTGAAGACGCTCGAAGAGCCGCCCGAGCACGTCAAATTCATCATCGCGACCACCGACCCCCAGAAGATCCCGGTCACCGTGCTGTCGCGCTGTCTGCAATTCAACCTCAAGCAGATGCCGCCGGGCCACATCGTCGGCCACCTCACGCGGCTGCTCGAGGCCGAGGCCGTGCCCTTCGAGCCGGGCGCGCTGCGCCACATCGCCAAGGCCGCCAACGGTTCGATGCGCGATTCCCTGTCGCTGCTCGACCAGGCCATCGCCCACGGCGCCGGCAAGGTCGAGGAACAAGCCGTGCAGGACATGCTCGGCACGGTGGGCGACGACCACCTCTACGCCGTGCTGGACGCGCTGGTCGCCAATGACGTGGCCGCGCTGATGGCCGCTGTCGATGGCATGGAGGCGCGCAGCCTGTCCTTCGAATCCGCGCTGCAGTCGCTGGCCGCGCTGCTCCACCGCATCGCGCTGGTCCAGCTGGCGCCGGCGGCGGTTGCCGACGAGTTCGAAGCGGCCCGCCTCGCGCCTTACGCGCAAGCCTTCGACGCCGAGTTCCTGCAGCTTGCCTACCAGATCACCATCCACGGCCGCGACGAGCTGCCGCTGGCCCCCGATGAGACCACCGGTTTCTCGATGACCCTGCTGCGCCTCTTCGCCTTCCGCCCGGATCAGCCGGCCGGACTGGGCGCGGTGATGGCGGGTGGCGGTGGTCAGGGGCAGGCGCGCCCGGTGCCGGCCCGTCCTGCGGCACCCGCACCCGCTGCGCCTGCGCCGCGGCCGGTTGCCGCTCCGGTCGAGCCGCCTGCTGCTGCGCTGGCGCCCGTGCCCGCACCGGAACCCGTGCGTGCGCCCGAGCCTCCGCCCGTCAGCGCCGAGGTGCCGCCGCCTGAGCCGGTTCGTGCCCCCGAGCCCGCCAAGCCGGCCGAAGTCGCCAAGCCGGTCGAATCCAGTGGCCCCGATTACGGCAGCAGCGTGCCGCCCTGGGAGGATCTCCCGCCGGAAGCCCACGAGATCGCGCCGGCGCGCCCGGTGCCCCAGCCGGCGCCGCCCCGCGAAGCGCCGCCGGTCGCCGTCGCCCCGGAGCCCGAGCCCACCGCGATCCGCCAGCCGGAACCTGAGCCCGAACCCGCCAGGCCTGCGCCGCCCGCAGCCCGTCCGGCGCCGGCGATGTCCGGCAGCGTCGATTGGCACGGTCTCCTCAACGAGCTGGGCCTTGGCGGCCTCAACCGCGAACTCGCCCAGCACTGCGAGCTGCTGGGCACGGCCGACGACACCTTCAAGCTGCGCCTGTCCCACACCCATCGGCACCTCTTGCAGATCAACAAGGGCGGCGCCGAAAAGCTGCAGGACGCGCTGAGCGCCCATCTCGGCCGCCCCATGCGGGTGGCCATCGAGGTCGGCGAGATCGCCACCGAAACTCCCGCCCAGCGCAACCAGGCCGAGAAGGCCGAGCGCCATGCGGCGGCGGTGGCGGCACTGGAGCAGGATCCTTTTGTTCGCGAACTGATCGAACGATTCGATGCGACGCTCGAGGAAGCGTCGGTCAAACCCCTCTGAACCCAACTCTCTGGAGAAGTCACCATGATGAAAGGCGGCATCGCCGGCCTGATGAAACAGGCCCAGCAAATGCAGGAAAACATGAAGAAGATGCAGGACAGCCTCGGCGGCATCGAGGTCGAAGGCCAGTCCGGCGCTGGCATGGTCAAGGTCCAGATGACCTGCAAGTACGACGTCCGCCGGGTGAGCATCGACCCGTCGGTGATGGACGACAAGGAAATGCTCGAAGACCTGCTGGCCGCCGCGGTGAACGACGCCGTGCGCCGCGTCGAGACCACTACCCAGGAGAAGATGTCCGGCTTTACCGCCGGCCTCAATCTGCCGCCGGGCTTCAAGATGCCGTTCTGATCGGCCGTGAGCGCACCTTCCAGCCTCGACGCCCTCATCGAAGCCCTGCGCTGCCTGCCGGGCGTGGGGCCCAAGTCCGCCCAGCGGATGGCCTACCATCTGCTGCAGCGTGACCAGCGCGGCGCGGCGCGGTTGGCCACCGCCCTCGGGCATGCCCTCGAGGTGCTGCGCCACTGCGCCCGCTGCAACACCTTCTGCGAAGACGAGGTGTGCGCCCGCTGCGCCAACCCGCAGCGCGACGCCAGCCAGCTGTGTGTCGTCGAGATGCCCGCCGATCTGGCGATGATGGAGCAGACCCACAGCTTCCACGGCCTGTATTACGTGCTGATGGGCCGGCTGTCGCCGCTGGACGGCATCGGCCCGCGTGAGCTGGGGCTGGAGAAGTTTCTCCATCGCGCCTGTGACGGCGTGGTGCAGGAAGTGATCCTTGCCACCAACTTCACCAACGAGGGCGAAGCTACCGCCCACATGATCTCCGAGCTGCTGCGTAGCCGCGGCATCAAGGTGAGCCGCATCGCCCGGGGCATTCCGGTCGGCGGCGAGCTGGAGCACATCGACACGGGCACCATTGCCCAGGCGCTGGTGGAGCGCCGCGCCCTCTGATTTCGTCCCCTTCGGGAGTCCCACGATGGTCCAACCGGCCAAACCCCTCGCCGGCGTCAAGGTGCTGGAACTCGGCACGCTGATCGCCGGCCCGTTCTGCACCCGCATCCTGGCCGAATTTGGCGCCGAGGTGATCAAGGTCGAATCGCCCGATGGCGGCGACCCGCTGCGCCAGTGGCGCAAGCTGCACGAAGGCACGTCCCTGTGGTGGTCGGTGCAGGCGCGCAACAAGCGCTCCTTCACGGCGAACCTCAAGGACCCGGACGGCCTCGCCGCGGTGCGCAAACTGGCGGCCGAGGCCGACATCGTGGTCGAGAACTTCCGCCCCGGCGTGCTCGAAAAGCTCGGCCTGGGCTGGGACGTGCTCTCCGCGGCTAATCCCGGCCTGGTGATGGTTCGCCTGTCCGGCTTCGGCCAGACCGGGCCGTACAAGGATCGCCCCGGCTTTGGCGCCATCGGCGAATCCATGGGCGGGCTGCGCTACATCACGGGCTTTCCGGATCGTCCGCCGGTGCGCACCGGCATCTCCATCGGCGATTCGATCGCCGCCCTGTGGGCCGCCATCGGCGCGCTGATGGCCTTGCGCCACCGCGAGGTGAACGGCGGCGCCGGGCAGGTGGTGGATGTGGCGCTTTACGAAGCCGTGTTCGCGATGATGGAAAGCATGGTGCCGGAGTTCGACGTGGCTGGCTTCGTGCGCGAGCGCACCGGCAACGTGATGCCGGGCATCACCCCGTCCAACACCCACACCACGCGGGACGGCCGCCACATCATCATCGGCGGCAACGGCGATGCGATCTTCAAGCGGTTGATGAACGCCATCGGCCGCGCGGATCTGGCCGACGACGCGAGCCTTGGCAACAACGCCGGCCGCGATGCCCGCGCCGACGAGCTCTACGCCGCCATAGACGCCTGGGTGCGCGAGCACGACGGCGATGCCGTGCTCGCGGCGATGGAGGCAGCCCAGGTGCCCGCCAGCGCGGTGCTCTCGGTGGCCGACATGTTCAAGGACGCCCAGTTCATCGCCCGCGACATGTTCGAGCAGGTCAATCTGCCCGGCGGCCAGCCCATGAAGATTCCCGGCATCGTGCCCAAGCTCTCGGATACGCCGGGCAGCACCGAATGGCTCGGGCCGAAGCTCGGCGAGCACACCGACGAGATCCTCGCCAGCCTCGGCTACGCCCCGCAGGAAATTGCAGCCCTGCGTGAAAAAGGCGCGGTCTGATCGCTTTCCAGCAGGCCAGTCGACGGCGCTGCCGCGGTATCATCCTGGCATTCCCGATCACTCTTCATCGCGACTGATTCAATGGCTACCATCCTCGTGACCGGCGGCGCCGGCTACATCGGCTCCCACACCTGTGTCGAACTCCTCGCGGCCGGCTACGACGTGGTCGTGGTGGACAACTTCAGCAACAGCAAGCCCGAGGCCCTGCGCCGCGTCGAGGAGATCGCCGGCCGCAAGCTGGCGGCCTTCCACCGCGCCGACATCCGCGACAAGGCGGCCCTGCGTGAGATCTTCGCCGCCCACGCCATCGAGTCGGTGATCCACTTTGCGGCCCTCAAGGCGGTCGGCGAATCCGTCGCCAAGCCTTTGATGTACTACGACAACAACATCGCCGGCACGGTGGCCCTGGCCGAGGTGATGGCCGAGGCGGGCGTGAAGTCGCTGGTGTTCAGCTCGTCGGCCACGGTGTATGGCGACCCGGCCAGCGTGCCGATCCGCGAGGATTTTCCCACCGGCCCGACCAATCCCTACGGCCGCACCAAGTGGATGATGGAGTTCGTGCTGTCCGACCTCGCCGCGGCCGACCCGGAATGGCGCGTGGCGCTGCTGCGCTATTTCAACCCGGTGGGTGCCCACGCCAGCGGCCGCATCGGCGAAGACCCCAACGGCCTGCCCAACAACCTGATGCCCTACGTGAGCCAGGTGGCCGTCGGCCGCCTGCCGCAGCTGCGGGTGTTCGGCGGTGATTACCCGACGCCCGACGGCACCGGGGTGCGCGACTACATCCACGTGGTGGACCTGGCCGTTGGCCATGTGGCGGCAGTGCGCCGTCTGGCCGAACGCCCGGGCGTGCTCACCGTCAATCTCGGCACCGGCGCCGGCTACAGCGTGATCGACGTGATCAAGGCCTTCGAGAAGGCCAGCGGCCGTCCGGTGCCCTACGAGATCGTCGCCCGACGCCCAGGCGACGTGGCTCAGTGCTACGCCGAGCCGACCCTTGCCGCTGAGGAGCTCGGCTGGCGTGCCACCCGTGGCATCGACGAGATGTGCGCCGACGCGTGGCGCTGGCAGAGCAGCAACCCGCAGGGGTATCCGGATTGAGCGACCTTCCTCCCAGCGACGCCCTCAACGTGCTCGGCGGGCCGCTGCTCGCCTGCAGCTACGCGCCCCTCACCGGCTGGATGCGCACCGGCTGCTGCGAGGCCGACCCCAACGACATCGGCCGCCACCACGTGTGCGTGAAGGTGACGGCCGAGTTCCTGGCCTTCAGCAAGATGCGCGGCAACGATCTTTCCACGCCGCGGCCCGAGTTCCGCTTTGTCGGCCTCAAGCCTGGCGATCGCTGGTGCCTGTGCGCCCTGCGCTGGCGGGAGGCCTGGGAGGCGGGCATGGCGCCACCGGTGGTGCTTGAATCCACCCACATGGCGGCGCTCGAGGTCATCCCTTTCGACGCCCTGCGGCGCCACGCCTACCAGGGCTGATCACAGCCCGGCGACCCACTCCATCAGCGCGTCCTGCGCCTCCCGCGCCGCGCCGGCGTTGGGGTGATTGATCATCAGTACCACCACGTAGCGCCGGCCGCTGTTGGCGAGCACGTAGCCGGCAATGCTGCGCACGCCGTCAAGGGTGCCCGTCTTGACGTGGGCCGAACCCGCCGCGGCGCTGCCGGCCAGCCGTTTGCGCGCGGTGCCGTCGATGCCGGCCACCGGGAGCGACGAGATCAGCTCCGGCATCGTCCGACTGCGCCACGCCGACTGCAGCATCTGGCCGAGGGTGGCGGCGGTGATCCGCTCGTTCCGCGACAGCCCGGCGCCGTTCTCGATCACCAGCCCGGCGGTCGGGATGCCGTTGCTGGCCAGGCTGCGCTGGGCCGCCCGCGCGCCCGCGGCCACCGAATCCTCGCCCGGTTCGCTCACCGCGCCGAGGGTGGCGAGCACCTCCCGGGCGATCACGTTGTTCGACCACTTGTTCATGTCCCGCAGCACTTCCGGCAGCGCGGGCGAGACCGTCTCGACCAGCAGGCGGGCGTCGGGCGGCGTGCGGCCGTCGCGGAAGCGCCCGCCGATCTCGCCGCCGAGCTCCTTCCAGATCGCCCGGAACATGCCCTCGAAGAGGCGGTCCGGCGGCAGCGGCGCGAGGTTCCAGTCGAAGGCCTCGGTGCAGCCCTGGGGAAGTGCACCTTCCAGCGTCAGGCGGACGCCGCTGGCGCCTTCGGCCTTGGTGGCCACGAGGGTGTTGGTCGGATCGCCGCAGCTGCCGTTCTGGCCGCGGCGGATCCGGTTGTCGATGACAAGGCCGGCCGGCATGGGCTCGCTGCTCACCCCGGCGCCGCCAGCGGTGGGCTGCACGCGCACCCGGATCGCCCCGTAATCGATGGAAAGCGCGTCGGCGCCGGCGTTGTAGGGGCGCAGTGGGCGCTGGTCGAAGACGCCCGGGTCGTGGGGCGGCAGGCGGAAGAAGCTGCGGTCGGTGATCACGTCGCCGTCGATGCGCCGCACACCCTGGGCGCGCAGGTCGCGCAGGGCCAGCCACAGGCGCTCGCGGGACAGCCTCGGATCGCCGCCGCCGGTGATGTGAAGATCGCCGTGGAGCGTCTGCTGGCGGATCTCAGCGCGGGTGGCGAAGCGGGTCTTCCAGGTGAAGGCCGGCCCGAGGCGGTCGAGGGCGGCGAAGCTCGTTACCAGTTTCATCACCGAGGCCGGGTTCATCGGATCCTGGACACGCTGGGCGATGACCGGCGGCGTGGCGTCCATGTCCTGCACCAGCACCGCTGCGGCGCTGCGGGGAATGCCGGCCCGGGCGAGGCTGGCGTCCAGCGTCGCGGGCCAGCTCTCCGCGAAGGCGGGCAGAGCGCCGCCGAGCAGGGTGGCGAAGAGGATCCTTTGGGCGAGGCGGCGGGTCAGGGCGGGCATCAAATGGCGTTCCGGCGGCAACAGGGAGGCGGCCGCGATTATGCCCGACGGCCTTCAAGCCCTTGCTGCGGCGCCAAAAAAATTGCGCCTGACAGGGCGCAAAGTTCGATCCGGATGCCCTCCGGTTAGCCCCGAAACCCGAATAATCTCCAATGCTGGCGCGGGTTTAGCAGGCTGGCCCTTTTTTTAGGGCGGGTATTTCGCTATACTCCGCAGGTTTTCCGTATTGCGATCTTCGAAGTCTCTTTTATTGAGGTTAGTGGGCCATGAGCGTGGATCAAAAAGTGGATGCGGGTCGGCGCCAGCTGTTGCTGGTGACGTCGGCTGCGGGGGGCGTGGGCGCTGTAGCCGCCGCCGTACCGTTTGTCGCGAGCCTGACGCCGTCCGAACGAGCCAAGGCAGCCGGTGCTCCGGTTGAGGTGGATATCAGCAAGCTGCAGCCCGGTCAGATGATGACCGTCGAGTGGCGCGGCAAGCCGGTCTGGATCATCAACCGGACCAAGGAAATGCTGGATTCTCTGAAGAAGACCGATAGCGAGGTCAGCGATCCGAAATCCGAGAAGCCGATGCAGCCGGCTTATGCCCAGAACGAAACCCGTTCCATCAAGCCGGAAATCCTGGTGGCGGTCGGTATCTGCACGCACTTGGGCTGTTCGCCGTCCGATAAGTTCAAGACTGGCGCCGAAAGTGGTGTCGCGGCCGACTGGCCGGGTGGCTTCCTGTGCCCCTGTCACGGTTCGACCTTCGACATGGCTGGTCGGGTTTACAAGAGCAAGCCGGCGCCGGACAACCTCGAGATCCCGCCGCACAAGTATCTGAGCGACGCCAAGATCATCATCGGCGAAGACGGAAAGGCATAAACGATGACGACCAAATCTCAAGCGGTTTTGGACTGGATCGACGCGCGCTTCCCGCTGACGTCGACCATCAAGGGCCACCTGACCGAGTATTACGCGCCCAAGAACTTCAACTTCTGGTACTTCTTCGGCTCGCTGGCCCTGCTGGTGCTGGTGATCCAGATCGTGACCGGCATCTTCCTGGTCATGCACTACAAGCCGGATGCCTCCCTGAACGCCTCCGGCGTGCCGGTGGCCTTCGCCTCCGTCGAGTACATCATGCGCGACGTGCCGGGCGGCTGGATCATCCGCTACATGCACTCCACCGGCGCTTCGGCGTTCTTCATCGTGGTGTACCTGCACATGTTCCGCGGCCTGCTCTACGGTTCCTACCGCAAGCCCCGCGAACTCATCTGGATCTTCGGTACCCTGATCTTCCTGGCGCTGATGGCTGAAGCCTTCATGGGCTACCTGCTGCCCTGGGGGCAGATGTCCTTCTGGGGCGCCCAGGTGATCGTGAACCTGTTCTCCGCGATCCCCGTCATCGGTCCCGACCTCTCCGTCGTGATTCGTGGCGACTTCGTGGTGTCCGACGCGACCCTGAACCGCTTCTTCTCCTTCCACGTCATCGCCGTGCCGCTGATCCTCATCGGCCTGGTTGCCGCCCACATCGTTGCCCTGCACGAAGTCGGCTCCAACAACCCGGATGGCGTCGAGATCAAGAAGAAGAAGGGCGCTGATGGCCACCCGCTGGACGGCATCCCCTTCCACCCGTACTACACCGTGAAGGACATCGTTGGCGTCGTCGGCTTCCTGATCGTCTTCTCCTTCATCGTGTTCTTCGCGCCTGAAGGCGGCGGCTACTTCCTGGAGTTCAACAACTTCATCCCGGCCGACCCGCTGAAGACCCCGCCGCACATTGCGCCGGTCTGGTACTTCACCCCGTTCTACTCGATCCTGCGTGCCGTTACCTACCCGCTGTTCGGTATCGACGCCAAGTTCTGGGGTGTGGTCGCCATGGGCGCCGCGGTGGTGATCATCGCCTTCCTGCCGTGGCTCGACCGTAGCCCGGTGAAGTCGATCCGTTACAAGGGCGGCCTCTTCAAGCTGATCCTGACGGTCTTCATCATCGCCTTCTTCATCCTCGGCTACCTGGGCGTGCTGCCTCCGACCCCGGGCCGCACCATCGTTTCGCAGATCTGCTCGGTGATCTACTTCGGCTTCTTCCTGCTGATGCCGTGGTACTCCAAGATGGACAAGTGCAAGCCCGAGCCCGATCGTGTGACCGGTTAATGAGAATGAAAGCCATGAAAAAACTTTTGACGTCTCTTCTGTTCGCACCGCTGCTTGCGCTGGCCAGCGGCCCCGAACTGCACCTGGACAAGGCTCCGGTTTCCACCGAGCCGGCTGCGCTGCAAAACGGCGCCAAGCTCTTTGTCAATTACTGCCTGAACTGCCACGGCGCCAGCTACATGCGCTACAACCGGCTGCAGCAGATCGGTTTGTCCGAACAGATGATCAAGGACAACCTGATGTTCACCGCCGACAAGATCGGCGAGCCGATGCGCATCGCGATGCAGCGTGACGAGGCCAAGGTCTGGTTCGGTGCTGCGCCTCCGGATCTGACCGTGATCTCCCGCTCCCGCGCTTCCGAGTTCGGCAGCGGCGCCGACTGGCTGTACACCTACCTGCGCGGTTTCTACCGTGACAGCGAGCGTCCGACCGGCTGGAACAACGTGGTTTTCGAGAACGTCGGCATGCCGCACGTCCTCTACGAACTGCAGGGGGAGCAGGTTGCCAAGGTCGAGGAAAAGGATGACGGTCACGGCGGCAAGACCAAAGTGATCCATCTCGAGCAGGGCAAGCCCGGCACCATGTCCAAGGAAGACTACGACAAGTCCGTTGCCGACCTCGTCTCCTTCCTGACCTGGATGGGTGAGCCGATGGCTGAAACGCGCAAGTCGATCGGTTCGATCGTCATCGCGTTCCTTGGTGTTCTTTTTGTCCTGTCGTATCTTCTGAAGAAGAACTACTGGAAGGACATTCATTAATCGGCCGGTGCATTCAAGCCGATGCAATCTCTTGCTGCAACTGAGCAAGACGCACCACGCGCCCGGCGCGTGGTGCGTGATTCAGAGTATCCGTGGGGTAACACAACGATGATGAATTTGTATTCCGGAACGACAGATCCTTTTAGTCACCGGTGTCGTATCGTGCTCTTTGAAAAGGGCATGGATTTCCAGGTGATTGATGTCGATCTCTTCAACAAACCGGAAGACATCGCCGTCATCAACCCGTACAACCGGGTTCCTGTGCTGGTTGATCGTGATCTCGTGCTTTACGAGTCCAACATCATCAACGAGTACATCGACGAGCGTTTCCCGCATCCCCAGCTGATGCCGCCCGACCCAATCATGCGTGCCCGGGCCCGTCAGTTGCTGCATACCTTTGAACTTGAGCTGTTCTCCCACATTGACGCCCTCGAAAAAAATCCCAAGGGTGCCGAGAAGGAACGTGCTCACGTTCGCGACCAGCTGACCCAGCTGGCGCCCATGTTCACCAAGCAGAAGTTCCTGCTGGGCGAAGAGTTCTCGATGCTCGACGTGGCGATCGCACCGCTGCTGTGGCGTCTGGATCACTACGGCATCGAACTGCCGCGTTCTGCGGCGCCGCTGATGAAGTACGCGGAGCGCATCTTCAGCCGCCAGGGTTTCATCGACGCGATGACCCCGTCGGAGAAGGTGATGCGGCGCTGATTGCCGATTCGGGGCCGCTTCAGACGTTGCGGCCCCGATGCTTTTCTGGTGCCCGTTCCGACCGCCTTCAGGCAGTGTCCTTCAAGCAATTCCCGCGACCACCGGACGGTCGGCTCGTCAGGGTTAAACTGGCTGGAAAGTTCGACTCATGAGTGAAATCTCCACCAAGCCTTATCTGGTCCGTGCCATCTATCAGTGGTGCGCCGATCAGGGTCTGACGCCCTACATCTCGGTCGCCGTCGATCGGCACACGATGGTGCCCCGGCAGTTCGTCCAGGATGGGCAGATCGTCCTCAACATCAGCCCCGACGCCACCCAGAGCCTCGTGATCGGCAACGAGCTGATCGCCTTTCAGGCGCGTTTTGGCGGCATCGCGCAGAACATCTCGGTTCCGGTCGACAACGTGACCGCGATTTACGCCCGCGAGAACGGCCACGGCATGGCCTTCGAGGTGGCCGGTGTGCCCACTCACGACGCCGAGCTCGAGGCCGAGACCGAATCCGTCGTTTCCGGCGAGGCGCCTGAACTGTCCGCAACCGATGAGCGGCCCGAGCCCCCGAAGGGTGGCCGCAGCCACCTGAAGCTCGTCAAGTAAGGTCTGCCGCCGGCGGCTTGATCTGGCTCAGGGAGCAGCGTGTCCGCGCGGGCGTAAAGTAGCTCCCCTTATCCGCATTAACCCACGCTTTGAGGTTTCCCGACATGGCTGCCATGGAATGGTCTGAAAAACTCGTTCTCGGTCTGGCGCCGATGGATCAGACCCACGTCGAATTCGTCGACGCCTACAATCGTCTGCTCAATGTTTCGGGTGCCGAACTGCTCGCCGAGATGGACGTGTTCATCGCCCACACCGTCGAGCACTTCGACCAGGAAAATCGCTGGATGGAGCAGATCGGCTTCCCGGCCTGCCACAAGGCCGAGCATGATCGTGTGCTGGCCGTCTGTCAGGATGTGCGCAAGCGCATGGAGCGCGGTGACGAAGCGCTCGGCCGGCAGCTGATCCGCGAACTGCCCGTGTGGTTCGACAATCACGTGGCGACGATGGACGCGGCCCTTTCGTCCTACATCGAATCCATCGGTTTCGATACCGAGACCGGCGAGGTCCGCAACCCGCCGCAGGCCGACTGCGAGGATGGCTCGTCCTCCTGCTGCACGCCGCCCGCCAAGGCGGAAGAGGGCGCGCCGGCGGCTGAAGGCCAGCCGGCCTGATCCTCGCGTTTGGCGGGGCTGGCGATGAGCATCTTCGACGTCCTTGCCGAAGAGCGCATCCGCGCAGCGCTGGCCCGGGGTGAGCTGTCCGGGCTGCCCGGTGAAGGGCGGCCGCTGGTGTTCGAGGATGACTGCCTCGTCCCCGCCGAGGCGCGGATGACCAACAAGATCCTCCGCAACGCCGGCTATGTTCCTCCGGCCCTGGCGGACCTGAAGGAACTCCGGACCCTCGTCCAGAGCCTGGCAACGGTGCAGGATGCAGCCACGGCGGCCCGGCACATGCGCCGGATGACCCGGCTCCTGTTGCAGCTCGAGGCAGCCGGACTCTCGCATGTGTCTTCGGCACTCCTGAAACGCGTTGGCGGGCCCGCCGATTTGCCGAAATTGCATTCCTCTGGCGAATTGCCCCTAAAGTAGTGGCGCCCTGCTGACGATATGTCGCTCACTCGTGTTCACATGGCAGGTGGGTGATGTCTTTCGTTCGTGTCAATAGTGGTGAAGTGGAGATCGGGCAACCGGTTCCTTGGGCGCTATACGACGACAGGAAGCAGCTGCTGCTTGCTCGTGGCGTTGTCGTCGAGACGGAAACCCAGAAGAGGGCGCTGATGGAGCGTGGCTTGTTCCGCAAGCTGCAGATCAGCGAGACCAAGCTCAACACCGAGAGCGGTGGTGACAAGCCGAGCGAAAGTTCGTTTGCCTTCGATGACGTACGGCTCGATATCGGCGACACCCTCCAGCTCCAGTCCCAGGGCGACACGGCCCAGTCGCGCTACTACGTCAAGCTGATTGGCTATCTCAAGGGCAAGAGCATCATCGTGTCCACGCCCTCCGTGGATGGCAAGGTGCTCCTGATGCGTGAAGGGCAGGCCTTTGTCGTCCGGATGTTCTCCGGCAAGAGCGTCTACGCTTTTGGCACGACGATCTACAAGGTCGCCAACGTGCCGTTTCCGCATCTTCATCTGAGCTATCCGAACCAGGTGCGCGGGCTGGTGGTCCGTCGCGGGGCCCGGGCGTGGGTCAATCTGATCTGCGCGGTCACCGGCTCGGATGGTCGCGCCCACGCTGCGTCGTTGGTGGATCTGAGTACCGGCGGTGCGATGCTCACCGCCAAGACGCCGGTGGGGAAAAAGGATGACAGTATCTCGATCAAGTTTCGGGTGACGGTGAGTGATGTGGAGGAATATCTCACCGTACCGGCCGTGCTCCGTTCTGTGCATGCTACCGCGGTCGCCGAGGGCGAAGTTCCCCAGGTGACTCACGGCGTTCAGTTTGGCGATATTCCCTATTCCGAGCAGGTCGTGCTCTCGGCCTTCGTCTATCGCGCCCTGTTCGAGGAGACCGCCGAGGTCTGATTTCGTCGGACCTCGGGCCTCAGCGGCCCTTGTCCAGCAAAAACGGAAAGTCGGGCCGGGGCTGCCGGCCGGTGACGATGTCGCTGAGTGCCTGGCCCGAGCCGCAGGCCAGCGTCCAGCCGAGGGTGCCGTGGCCGGTGTTGAGGAACAGGTTATCCACCCGCGTCCGCCCGATCAGGGGCACGTTGCTCGGCGTTGCCGGGCGCAGGCCGCACCAGTGTTCAGCCTGGCCAAGATCGGCGGCGCCGGGCAGGTGATCTTCAATCCATTTCACGATGGCCGCGCTGCGGGCGGGGTTCGGTTCCAGGTTGTAGCCATTGAGTTCTGCCGTTCCCGCCACCCGCAGGTGATTGCCTAGCCTGGAACACACGATGCGGCGGGATTCGTCGGTCAGGCTGAGGCGTGGCGCCCGGTCGGGATCGAGGATGGGCGCCGTGATCGAATAGCCCTTGACCGGGTAGATCGGCAGGTGGATGCCCAGCGGCCGGGCGATCTCCGGGCTGTAGCTGCCAGCAGCCAGCACGACGGCGTCGGCCCGCAGCACGCCCGCCCGTCGGGCGCCGTCCAACACGCGCACGCCGGTGATCCTGCCGTTGATGGTGTCGAACGACTGAAGAATGCTGTTCAGGCAGAAGCGTACGCCGGCGGCCTCGGCCCGCTTTGCGAGTTCGGTGCAGAACAGGTGCGCGTTGCCGGTTTCGTCGTCGAGGCCATGCAGGACGCCGGCCAGGCGCGGACGTAGCCCCGCCAGCGCGGGCTCGAGGCTGATCGCTTCGTCCGGGTCGAGAATCCTGCCGTGGATGCCGAGCTTTTGCAGTTGGTGAAGCTTGGCGGGCAGGTGGGCAAGCTCCCGCCGGGTTTCGAACAGGTGCAGGATGCCGCCGGTGCCGGCTTCGTATTCGATGCCTGTTGCTTCGCGCAGCGCCCGCAGCTCATTGCGGCTGTAGACGGCCAGGTTGGCGATGGCCGCTGTGTTGCGGGCCGTGCGTCCGGGCAGGCATTCGCGCAGGAAGGAGAAGGCCCAGCGCCACTGGGCGGCATCGGCCCGCCAGCGGAAAAGCAGCGGGGCGTCGCTGCGGCCGAGCCAGCGCAGCACGGTGGCCGGCGCCGCCGGATTGGCCCACGGTTCGGGGTGGCTGACCGAGATCTGCCCGCCATTGGCGAAGCTGGTTTCCATGCCCGGGCCGGGCTGGCGATCGATGACGGTGACGCGACATCCGGCCTGGGCGAGGTACCAGGCACTCGTGACGCCGGCGAGGCCGGCGCCTATGACCAAGACTTCCATGATGACTTGCGAAGAGTGCTTCTCGAGGGGCGGTGGCCCGCTGCCAAAAATCGATCCGCAATCATAAACGACGGAAGGCCCTGATCCGGGCGATAATCTCCACTTTTACTGGTTATTCCGGAGATCCGAGTCATGCGTCGAGTCACGCTCACCCAATTCCTGATCGAGCAACAGCGCAAGGGCCTGATGGGCGCCGATCTGCGCCTGCTGATGGAAGTCGTCGCCCGTGCGGTCAAGGCCATTGCCGTCAATGTTTCCAAGGGCGCCCTCGCCGGCGTGCTGGGCGAGGCTGGCAGTGACAATGTGCAGGGTGAGGCCCAGAAGAAGCTCGATGTCATCGCCAACGACATCCTGATCCAGGCCAACGAATGGGGCGGCCACCTGGCGGCGATGGCCTCCGAGGAAGTCGAGGAGATCCGCCCGATTCCCAGCGACTACCCGAAGGGTGGCTTCCTGCTGCTGTTCGATCCGCTGGACGGTTCGTCCAACATCGACGTGAACATCTCTGTCGGCACCATCTTCTCGGTGCTCCGCTGTCCCGAAGGCAGCGCGGCGGCTACCGAGGCCGATTTCATGCAGCCGGGTACGGCGCAGGTGGCGGCGGGTTATTCGGTATATGGCCCGTCCACCCAGCTCGTCCTCACCGTGGGCGATGGCGTGCATGGCTTTACGCTGGATCGCGAGATGGGCAGCTTCATCTACACCCATCCCTACATGACGATTCCCGAAGACACCAAGGAATACGCCATCAACGCGTCCAACCAGCGTTTCTGGGAGCCGCCTGTCCAGCGTTACGTGGCCGAGCTGCAAGCCGGCAAGGAAGGCCCCCGCGAGCGCGACTTCAACATGCGCTGGGTGGCCTCGATGGTGGCCGACGTGCATCGCATCCTCACCCGTGGCGGCATCTTCATGTATCCGCTCGACAGCAAGATGAAGGACAAGGGTGGCAAGCTGCGCCTGATGTACGAAGCCAACCCGATGGCGATGATCGTCGAAGCCGCTGGCGGCGCCGCCACCACCGGCCGCGAGCGCATCCTCGACATCCAGCCGAATCAGCTCCACCAGCGCGTACCGGTGGTGCTCGGCTCGAAGAATGAAGTCGAGCGCGTCACCCGCTACCACCTCGAAGGCTGATCACCTTCAGCGCAGCCCGGCACACCCCGTCCAGCCGGGTGGGGGCGGGTGCCTGCTAGAATCCGCCCCGTGCCGTTTCATGTCCTTGTCCTTCGCCTGCTTTGCGTGCTGATCGCCCTTGCGCCGATCGGTGCGCGCTCGGCAGAAGGTGGCGTGACGCTGGTGGCGCCCGACGAGCTGAGACCCCTGCTCGTCAGGCATCTGGATTTCCTCGACCGCAGCGCCGATGGCGCACTCGACGAAGGCGGGCGGGTGGCGCTGCTGCGCCGGGCCCGCAAGGAAATCGGCGACATCCTCGCCACCGAAGGCTATTTCTCGCCTGGCATCGAAGGCGAAGCCGGGTCGGACGGCGGATACCGGATTGTCGTCAAGCCGGGGCAGCGAACCCGGATCGCCCGCGTCGAGATCGGCGTCACCGGCGATCTGGCCCGCGACGAGGGCGACCGGGCCGCAAGGCTCGCCGCCATCAAGGCCCGCTGGGATCTGCCGGTGGGGCAGCCCTTCCGGCAGGCCGACTGGAGCACCGCCAAGCAGCGGCTGCTCGACGCCATCAGCACCCGCGACTACGCCGCGGCAACGATCACCGACAGCGAGGCGGTGATCGATCCGGTCTCCGCCGAAGCCGTGCTGACCGTGCAGGTGGATTCCGGGCCGGCCTTCCGTTTCGGTCCGCTGGAGGTGACCGGGCTGGTGGATTACGACCAGTCCCTCATCGAGCGTTATCGCCCACCCAAGGCTGGCGAGCCCTACAGCCAGGAACGCCTGCTGCTTTTCCAGACCGCGCTCCAGAACACCAGCTACTTCGCCTCGGTGGTCGCCGACATCGATCGCCACAGCGAAACCCCTGGCGCGGCGCCTGTCCGCGTGCAGGTCATCGAGGCCAAGCCGCGGCGGCTCGGATTTGGTGTGGGCGTGAGCAGCAATACCGGCTACCGGGTCGAGACCAGCTACCGGGATGCCAATTTCCTCGGCGAACCGTACAACCTCGTCAGTGGCCTGCGGATTGAGCAGCGCCGCCAGCTGGGTTACATGGACGTGTTCCTGCCGCCTACCCCGGATGGCTACCTGGACAGCGTCGGCGCGCTGGCCGAGCACACCAACATCGCCGGCCTGCAGACCCGCCGGCAGTCGATTGGTGTCGTTCGCACCATTCCGCGGGGAAAGATCGAGAACCGCTTCTCCCTCAACTACCAGCACGAAGTGCTGATCCCCGAAGGTAGCCTGCGCACCAGCCGGGGCGCGCTGACCGCGAACTGGTCGTGGACCCATCGCAACGTCGATAGCGTCCTCGATCCCCGCCGGGGCCATGTGTTCAATGTGCAGGTCGGCGGCGCGTCCCAGGCGCTGATGTCCGACCGCAACTTTGCCCGCTTCTACGGGCGCTACCAGCGCTTCATCCCGGCCTTCGGGCGCGACGTGGTGATCGTGCGCGCGGAAGGCGGCATCACCGCGGCGCAATCCCGCGAGGGGGTTCCCCAGGATTTCCTCTTCCGCACCGGCGGCGCCCAGACCGTGCGGGGCTATGCCTACCAGAGCCTCGGCGTGCAGGACGGCAACGCCACCGTCGGCGGCCGCTACCTCGCCGTGACCAGCGCCGAATACGTCCATTGGGGCTGGGGCGACTGGGGCATTGCCACCTTTGTCGACGCCGGCAACGCCAACGATGAGCGCAAGCTCTTCAAGATGAATGTCGGCTATGGCTTCGGGCCGCGCTGGAAGAGCCCTGCCGGCCCGATCGCCGTCGATCTGGCCTACGGTCAGAGCGACCACCGGGTGCGGCTGCAGTTTGCGGTGGCGATCGCGTTCTAGCCTGCGGACGTCAACGTGCCCGGGCTGCCGCGCGTTGTCGGCATGCGACTGTTTTCAACGGACGGTGCGATTTCGGGTCGCATTGGCAAACGTCCGGGCTGGGTTTAGACTCCGTTAATATTTCCCTGCATCACCACTTGAGAGGATCACAATGAAAAAACTCGTTGCTGTTGCCGCCATCGCTGGCCTGATGGGTTCCACCGCCGCCTTCGCCGACGCCGGCGCCGATCTGGCCAAGGCCAAGAACTGTCTCGCCTGCCACGCCGTCGACAAGAAGCTCGTCGGCCCGGCTTACAAGGACGTGGCTGCCAAGTACAAGGGTGACAAGTCCGCTGAAGCCAAGCTGATCGAGAAGGTCCAGAAGGGTGGCGTTGGTGCCTGGGGCCAGGTTCCGATGCCCCCCAACCCGCAAGTCAGCGCGGCTGACGCCAAGACCCTCGTGGCCTGGGTGCTCAGCCAGAAGTAAGGCTGCCGCGGGTCGGCAGGAAGAGAACGCCCCGGCATCTCTTCTCTGCACTCGGCAACAACGCCCTGCTCACGCAGGGCGTTGCTTTTTGGGGACGCAGATCAGCCATTGTGGATTGGCGTGGCGACGCAGGCTGAGCGGGGATGGCTGATGGCGTCCAGCTTTTCCATGGGCTACGGAGGTGGCTTCAGTGGCCGTCAGGGTGGCGTCCTTCGTGGCTTTTCAGGCGAATGGAAGGCCCGGTTGCCAACCTGGACAGGCGCTTCGACGCCCCTGATCCCGGCCGTCCGTTGCTGCTTGAGTACCCCCGCGCCGGCGCCGCCTTGTCTTGTTGCGAACTTGCAACAGTCCACCCGGCGGGCGCATCCAAAAAACAACGCTGTCCTTGCCCTGGGCTTCCCTTCGCACAGACAATGCAGTCCAACTTCTCGTTAGAGAGGTGAAATTGGTCGGCCCCGCGAAAGCGGCGCGTGCCAGTCTTCAATCAAGAGGAGAATCATATGCAAAAGAAACTGATCGCTCTGGCCGTTGCTGGCCTGGCTTCCACCGGCGCCTTCGCTCAAGCCAACGTCACCGTCTACGGCGTGGCCGACGCTTCCTTCGACGTTGTTCGTACCTCCAACGCCGTCAGCGAACTGGGCAACACCACCCGCGTTTCCACCAACTCGTCCCTGATCGGTTTCAAGGGCGCTGAGTCCCTGGGCAACGGCCTGACCGCCGTGTTCCAGTACGAAAGCGGTGTCGGTTTCGACAACACCGGCGCTCTGGGCGCTACCCGTGACAGCTTCGTCGGCCTGGCTGGCGGTTTCGGTACCGTGGTTCTCGGTAACCTGACCGGCCCGACCCGTGCTCTGGGTGCTGCTGTCGACGTCAACGCTGGCGCTACCGGCATCGGTGCCAACTCCGCGCTGCTCGGCAAGCTGGGCAACAACCTGCTGGGCACCACCAACACCACCAGCGGCAGCTACACCGCGGCTGGCAATGCCAATTGTGACCGCAACACCACCTGCACGTCGATCTTCGACACCCGTTGGAAGAACGCCATTGCCTACGTCTCCCCGACCTTCGCTGGCCTGAACGTGACCGCTGCTTACGTCGCCAACGAAAACAAGACCTTCAACAACAACGGGTTCGGCACTGCCTACAACCCGTCCAACACCAAGGGCTACGACGTTGGTCTGAAGTACGCCAATGGCCCGGCCATGGCTGCTGTCACCTACAATGCCGTTTCCCTGGGTAACGAAGCCAACACCGACGTCAGCGACTTCCGCGTTGGTGGTGTGTATGACTTCGGTATGGCTTCCGTCCGCGCCGTGTTTGATCGCGCTCGTGCTGACCACTTCGGTGGCAACACCGTTACCCAGAACGTCTTTGGTCTGGGCGGCACCTTCAACGTGACCCCGGCTGGCAAGCTGCTGGCTCAGGCTTACTTCGCTCGTGACCTGAAGGTCAACGGCTCCTCCTCCAAGGACTCCGGTGCCAAGCTGTTCGAAGTTGGCTACGAGCACAGCCTGTCCAAGCGCACCATGCTGAAGGCTGTTTACGCTCACCTGAACAACGACGACAAGGCCTCTTACGACTTCGGCATCAACGCCGTTGGCGTGAATTCCACCTACAATGGCGGCGCCACCGGCGGTGCGACCATTCAGGGCGTTCAGCTGGGCCTGCGTCACTCCTTCTAATTCAGACTTCGTCTGAGTCAGAAATCAACGGGCACCTTCGGGTGCCCGTTTTTTCGTTTACGAAGGCTGCTGGCTGTGACGTGATGCCGACAGTTGCCTGCCTGACGTGACGAGTGTGTCACCCCAAATGAAAAGGCCACCCGGAGGTGGCCTTTTCATTTGGGGCTTGAGTCGATCTCAGCCTATCAGGATCAGATTGTCCCGGTGGATGAGTTCGGGCTCTTCGATGAATCCCAGCAATGACTCGATCTCGCCCGAGCCGTGGCGGACGATTCGGCGGGTGTCGTTGGCTGCGTAGTTCACCAGGCCGCGGGCGATCTCCCTGCCGTCGCGGGTGCGGCATGCGACGACCGCCCCCCGGGTGAAGTCGCCATCTGCCGCGATCACGCCGATCGGCAGGAGGCTCTTGCCGGACTTCAGGGCTTCGATTGCGCCATCGTCGAGGGTGAGGCTGCCGGCCAGTTGCAGGTGGTCGGCCAGCCATTGCTTGCGGGCAGCGAGCGGGGTGCTGGTGGCGTAGAGCAGGGTACCGAGCTGCTCGCCCCGCGCGACACGCAGCAGGGCGTCCGGCTCGCGGCCGCTGGCGATGCAGGTGTGAGCGCCACTGCGGGCCGCGCGTTGGGCGGCACGCACCTTGGTGATCATGCCGCCTTTGCTGATGCCGGAGCCGGCACCGCCGGCCATGGCTTCCAGGGCGGTGTTCTCGGCGCGTTCCTCGCTGATCAGCGTGGCGGACGGATCCTTGCGGGGGTCGGCGGTGTACAGCCCCTGCTGGTCGGTGAGGATGACCAGCGCGTCAGCGTCGATCAGGTTGGCGACGAGGGCGCCGAGGGTGTCGTTATCGCCGAACTTGATCTCGTCGGTGACGACAGTGTCGTTCTCGTTGATGATCGGGATGACGCCGAGTTCGAGCAGGGTGACGAGGGTCGAGCGGGCGTTGAGGTAGCGCGTGCGATCGGCCAGGTCGGCATGGGTCAGCAGGATCTGGGCGGTGTGCAGGCCGTTGGCGGCAAAGACGCTTTCGTAGGCCTGGGCAAGGCCCATCTGGCCGACGGCGGCCGCTGCCTGCAGCTGGTGCATCTCTTGGGGGCGGCTGGTCCAGCCGAGGCGCTGCATGCCGGCGGCGATGGCGCCCGAGGAGACCAGGACGACCTCGCGGCCTTCGGCGCGCAGGCCGGCGATCTGCCGGGCCCAGTCGGCGAGGGCGTCGATGGCGAGGCCTTCGCCGTTGTTGGTGACGAGGGCGCTGCCGACCTTGGCGACCAGCCGGCGGGCGTTACGGATTGCGGTTCTCATCGTCGTCTTCGTCTTCGTCGTCGTAATCTTCGTCGTCGGCGTCATCGGTGGGGATGTCGTCGTCTGCTGCTTCGAGGTCAGGGTTTGCGGCGGCCTCGAGGGCGGCGGCGTCGGCCGCGGCCTGGGCGGCAGCCTTCTCTTCGTCGAGGAGATCCTGGATTGCGAAGACCACTTCCTGGCAGCCCTGGCGGCTGATGGCCGAGACTTCGAAGTGGCGCTCGATGGGGCCGTAGGCTTCGAGGAAGGCGGCGATGCGTTCCCTGCGCTCTTCTTCGTCGGGGATCAGGTCGAGCTTGTTGAGGACCAGCCAGCGGCGCTTCTGGTAGAGGCTTTCGTCGTACTTGCGCAGCTCTTCGACGATCGCGTGGGCGTCATGGACCGGATCGGCTTCGGGGTCGAAGGGGGCGAGATCGACGATGTGCAGCAGGATGTGGGTGCGCTGCAGGTGGCGCAGGAACTGGTGGCCGAGGCCGGCACCGTCGGCCGCGCCTTCGATCAGGCCGGGGATGTCGGCGATCACGAAGCTGCGGTTTTCGGAGGTGCGCACCACGCCGAGATTGGGGGCGAGGGTGGTGAAGGGGTAGTCGGCGACCTTCGGCTTGGCGGACGAGACCGCGCGGATGAAGGTGGATTTGCCGGCGTTGGGCATGCCCAGCAGGCCGACGTCGGCCAGCACCTTGAGCTCGAGGTTGAGGCTCTTGCGCTCGCCTTCCTGGCCCATGGTCTTCTTGCGCGGGGCGCGGTTGGTGCTGGTCTTGAAGTGCAGGTTGCCCAGGCCGCCGCGACCGCCCTTGGCGATCAGGACGCGTTTGCCGTCGTGGTCCAGGTCGGCGATGATCTCGCCGGTTTCCTGGAGCGAAACGATGGTGCCGACAGGCATGCGCAGTTCGATGTCGTTGCCGCCCTTGCCGTAGCAGTCGGCGCCACGGCCGTTCTCGCCACGTTCGGCGAGGAAGGTGCGCTTGTAGCGGAAATCGATCAGGGTGTTGAGGTTGCGGTCGCCGACGGCATAGACGTCGCCGCCCTTGCCGCCGTCACCGCCATCCGGGCCGCCCATGGGGATGTATTTTTCGCGGCGGAAAGTGGCGGCGCCGTTCCCGCCGTCCCCGGCGATGACTTCAATTCGGGCTTCGTCGAAAAATTTCATGGGTGCTTCCGGTGTTGGGGGATTCGGGCCCCCGAAAGAAAAAAAGCCCTATCGTTGGATAGGGCTTTGGCAACCTGCTGTCGGCGCTTATTCAGCGGCGGCGACGATGCTCACGGTGCGACGCTTGTTGGCGCCTTTGACGGTGAACTGGACGGTGCCTTCGGTCAGCGCGAACAGGGTGTGATCCTTGCCGATGCCGACGTTTTCGCCCGGGTGGTATTCGGTGCCGCGCTGGCGAACGATGATGTTGCCGGCGAGGACGAACTGACCGCCATAGCGCTTGACGCCAAGGCGTTTGCTTTCTGAGTCGCGACCGTTACGGGAACTGCCGCCAGCCTTTTTGTGTGCCATGTGGGTTGCTCCTTAGGCAGTGATGGCTTCGATGCGAAGCTCGGTGTAGTTCTGACGGTGACCCTGATGCTTCTGGTAGTGCTTGCGACGACGCATCTTGAAGATCTTGACCTTGTCGTGACGGCCGTGGGAAACCACGGTAGCCGTGACGGTGGCGCCGGCAACCACGGGGGTGCCGATCTTGACCGACTCGCCTTCGCCGACCATGAAGACTTGGTCGATGGTGATCTGCGAGTCCACGTCAGCCGGTATCTGTTCTACTTTGAGTTTTTCGCCGACGGTGACACGGTACTGCTTACCGCCGGTTTTTATGACCGCGTACATGGATGTACTCCGAGTGATGGTTTTCAGGAAACGCGGAAGTTTATCGGTTTCCGGCCCTTGAGTCAAACGGTTTTGCGTTTTGCTTCAGTGGCCTATGCGTTCCTGAACGATCTGCCAGGTGCTGCCGCTGCGGGCCAGCTCGATGGTCTTGGGCTCGGTGAGCTTGAGATTGCCGGAGCGGTAATGCTGGATGAAGCGGGCGCTGGCCTTGTCGCCATCGACGCGGATGTCGATGGCGTCGAGCTTCACGGTGATGTCGCCGGGGCGTGCGATGCGCTGGCGCCGCTGCTCGGCCCAGGCGCTGCGGTCGAGGTCGCCGGCCGGCTTGAAGCTGCTGGCGTAGTGGCTGAGGTAGGCGTCGACATTCTTGGCGGACCAGGCGCTTGCCCAGGCCTGGAGGGTGGTCTGGATGGTGTCGCTGGCGGCGGGCGCGGCGGGTGTCGCGGGCTTGGGCGCTGCGGCCGGGACGGTCGGGTTGGCGGCAAGCGGTGCGGTGGTCGCGGGTGCCGGGGGCGCGGCGGGAGCGGTGGCCACGGGCGTCGGTGCGGCGGGGATCGGCGGCGTCGGCGGGGTGTCGTTGCTGGCAGACGGGGTGTCGAGGGCGCTGGTGTTCCTGGCCAGGTGGGAGACTTCGGCCGGCAGGATGTTTTCGGCGCCGGAGACGAAGGTGGCGCCCGGCGCGGCGGCCTGGGCGCTGCGGATCGCCGGCGCGCTGCTGGCGGTGACCGGCGGCGTGGGGGCGGCAGAGGCCGGCACCTGGGTGGCGGGTTGCTGCGCATCGGAGAACGGCAGATTGCCTTCGAGGCCGAGCTTGATGGCGAAGATCGTCGAAACGAGAGCGAACATGCCGGCGATGCCGGCGATCAGCCAGAGGACGGTCTGCACCGCGGAAAGCGGGCGCGGACGGCTATAGGGGGGCTGCGGGTTGGTGTTGCTGGTGGTCATGTGTTGCTGGCGAGAAGTGGGTTCCGGGGGATTTTAGGCGGCTGGCCGGATCGCGTTTGCAACATTCCTCCGCATCGGGGGTTTGCTGACGCAAGTTCACAGACCCTTCCGTGAAATGCTGACGCGTCCCGCGTTGCGGCTTGCGTGAGGGTTCAGGGCAGGCGCAGGAGGACGCGCATTCCGCTGGTGATGTCGGTGCGTTCGAGGTAGCCGATGAGGTTGGGCGTTTCGGCGAGCCACTGGCGGGCTTCGCCGACGTTGTCGGCTTCGATGGGCGGGGTGGCCCGGCCGTTGAAGACCAGCCGGGATCGGTAGGCGACGATCTGGGCGGGGTTCTTGTTGGTGAGCTTGAGGTAGAAGTCGTCGCGGGTCGCGCCGTTGGGCAGATCGACCAGCTTGACCGGGGTGCCATCGATGAGGGTGGTGGCCCGGCCGAGGTAGAGCTTTTCGGCCTGTTCGCGGCTGAGCTCGATCGCACCGCTGCGCTGGCTCGTGACGATGACGATCTCGGCCTGGGCGGCCGCGGGCAGCAGTGCGGCAGCGAGTGCGAGGAGTCGGATCAGGCGCATGGGTGACATGGTCGGGTGGCCTTCAGAAGACGAAGTCCACCGACAGGCTCAGGACATGGACCGGCGTGGTGGGCCGGAGGTAGTCCGCCAGGGTGTCCGAGGGGAACAGGCCGCGGCTTTGCGGCGCCGGGGTGATGCGTTCGATCTGGCCCTTGAGGGCGATGCGGCGGGCCACGTCCCAGCGGGTGCCGAAGGCGAGGGAGTGCTGGGCGGTGTTGCGGGAGTTGTTGTAGATGCCGACCAGCGGGGCGTGGATGGCCGGCACGGGCGTGCAGAAGGCGGGGGTGTCCTGGTTCTGGTTGGCGTAGGTGACGTAGGGCGTGAACGCGTCGATGCGGTGGCCGACGGTGAGATACCAGCCGTGGGCGGTGGAGATGTAGCGGTCGACCTTGCGCTTGGCGAATTCGGCGATGGTGATCCAGTTATTCTTTTCCCACTGGAAGCCGGCGGAGAAGAACTCGGCGCTGGCGTGGGTGCCGGAGAGCTCGTCGGCGGCATCGGCTTCGCCGGCAGCGATGAGCTGGCGGCGCAGGGCCTGGTGGAAGCCGTCGGTCCAGTTGAGGTGCAGATCGGTGCGGGTGTAGCCGGCCTGGGCGCTGAAGCCGGTGCCGGCCAGGCCGACGCGCAGGGCGCGGGCGTTGCGCAGGCGACCAGAGGCCGAGCGGGTGAGTACGGCGCTCTGACCGACGAGGCCCTGGATCTCCAGGTCCATCTGGCCCAGTGGTGCGCGGTAGATGGCATCGACGCCGTCGAGATCGGAGAAGGGGTTGAGGCTGTAGACCTCGGCCGGCGGGCGCAGCCACGGGGTGGCGTAATTCACGTTCAGGGAGTCGGAGAACATGAAGAACGGGGTGGTGGTGCGGCCAGCCCGCAGGGAGAGGGCTGGCGTGGGGCGGTAGTGCAGGTAGGCCCAGGTGATGTGGGGCGTGTAGTCGTAGCCGGCGGCCTGCCGCGAGACGGCCTGGACGGTGAGGTCGAACTTGTCGGACAGGCGGGCCGTGCCCTGAACGCCGAGGACGCTGTCGGTGGATGGGTCGAAGTTCTGGCCCGGCATGGTGCTGGGCTGGGTGCTGCTGCTGTGGAAGCGGTAGTTGTCCTTGTCGCTGCGGGTGAGCCCGAAGGTGCCGAACCCGGACAGGGCGAAGCGCGGTGGTTCGTCGGCAGCGGATGCGCTGCCGGCGAGGCTGAGAAGGATGGCCGCCAGCAGCGGCCGGAGGTTCCGGCGGCGTCGGGGTGGCAGGGCTGGAGCGTTCTGGAAGCTGTCCATCCTAGACTCCGGTGGGGATGTGTTGCGTGGTGAGCCAGCGGGCGGCCTGGTCTTCGGGCTCGGCGGGGGCGAAGAGGTAGCCCTGGCCGTAGTCGCAGGCGAGTTCGCTGAGGATGTTGGCCTGGGCCTGGGTCTCGATGCACTCGGCAACCACCTGCATGCCCAGTTCGTGGGCGAGGTGGATGGTGGCACCGACGATGGCGCGCAGGCGGGTGTCGTGCTCGATCTCGCGGATGAAGGAGCCGTCGAGCTTGATGGTGTCGCAGGGGATCGAGTGCAGGTAGCTGAGGGACGAGTAGCCGGTGCCGAAGTCGTCGATGAGGATCTTGAGGCCCTTGGCGCGCAGCTTGCCGAGCTGGCTGATGGCGAGTTCCTTGCGGGTGACGAGGGTGCTTTCGGTGACTTCGAGCTTGAGGGTGCTGGGCGGCAGGCCGTGGCGTTCGATGCAGGCGACGACCTGGTCGGCGAGGTCCACCTGCATCAGCTGGCGGGCCGAAAGGTTGACGCTGATGGAGAGGTTTTCGTCGGCGAGGCCCCGCTCGCGCCAGGACTTGAGGCGCGCACAGCTCTGGTCGAGCATCTGCATGCCGAGCTCGTGGACGAGATCGAGGGATTCGGCGACCGGGATGAAGACGTCGGGGCCGATGCGCCGGGCGCTGGCCTGGGGCCACCGGACCAGGGCTTCGAAGCCGGTGGCCTGGCGGGTCTTGAGATCGACGATGGGCTGGAAGTGGGCGACCAGCTGGTGGTCGCGCAGGGCGGCGCGGAGCTGGGATTCGAGCTGCAGATCGCGCATGACCTGCTGGTGCATGGCCGACTGGAATACGGTGATGGTGTTGTCGGCGCTGCGGCGGGAGCGCTGCATGGCGTTGTCGGCGTCGCGCATGAGGTCTTCGGCGTTCTGGAAGCCGCCGCTGCCCAGCGCCACGCCGATGCGCGTCTTGGGATAGAGGATGTGCCCGTTGAGCTCGGCGCTCTCGGCGAGGTGGGTCTGCAGGTTTTCGGAGAAGCGGATGGCTTCGCTGGCGTCGGCGATGTCGTTGAGGAGCACCGCGAATTGATCGCCGCCGACCCGGCCGACCACGTCGCCCGGGCGGGCGAGGGCGCGGATGCGGGCGGCCACGAGGCGCAGCAGGTCGTCGCCAGCGGAGTAGCCAAGGCTGTCGTTGACGACGTGGAAGCGTTCGATGTTGATGTGCAGCACCGCAAACAGGCTGCCGGTGACCCGGTCGGCGTGGCGCAGGGTGTTCTGCAGGTGTTCGGCGAACAGGGCGCGGTTGGCGAGGCCGGTGAGGCCGTCGTGGAGGGCGTCGTAGAGGAGCTGGTCTTCGACGCGCTTGCGCAGGTGGATGTCGCTGATCGAGCCGGCCATCCGCACGGCGCGACCGGTGCGGGGATCGTGGACGGCCATGCCGCAGGTGAGGATCCAGCGGTAGCTGCCGTCGGCGTGAAGGATGCGGTGCTCGATGGTGAGCTGGGTGGATTCGCGCTTGAGGTGGGCGATCATGCGCAGGCGGAAGGCTTCGCGGTCTTCCGGGTGCAGGCGGGCGTAGAGGGCCTGGCTGTCGTCAAGCACGGCGCTGGGCGGGATGCCGAGGATTTCGGCAAAGCGCGGGGCGAAGTAGGTCTTGTCGCCCACGATGTCCCAGTCCCACAGGCCGTCGTTGGCGGCGCGGGTGGCGAGGGCGTAGCGCTCTTCGCTGTTGGCGAGCTGGCGGGCGGTGGCTTCGAGCTCGAGGATGCGTGACTGCAGGGCGCTGGCCATGCGGTTGAAGTGCTGGCACAGCTGGGAGAGTTCGTCCTTGCCTTTTTCGGGCAGGCGGTGGGAGAGCTGGCCGGCGGCGATGGCCTGGCTGCCGCGGAGCAGACGACCCAGGTTGCGGGTCATCAGATAGCCCACGGCACCGAGCAGCAGCAGGGTGAGCAGCACCTCGGCGCTGGCGATGGCGATGCCCTGGCTGAGGATCTGGCGCTTGGCAAGGGTGAGCGCCGCGACGGACACCCCGAACTGCACGAAGCCGACCTGGTTGCGTTCGAGCAATACGGGGCGGCGGACGTGGATGAGGTTGTGGGCGACGCCTGCGTCGACGCCCAGCGCGCTGGCATCGTCGGGGGGCGGGAGGGTCTGCATGTCGGGCAGGCCGGCGCGGACGCGGGTCTTGCCGGTGGCGTCGACGATGCGGACGTAGATCAGGCCTTCGTTGGTTTCGTTGAGCAGTTCGCCGAGGGCGTCCTGCAGATCGTTGTAGCGCCCCTGGGGCACGAAGGTGGCGGTGACGACATTGAGGATGGCTGCGTTCTGGGCGATCAGCGTGTTGAGGCTCGCCGTCGTCGCCTCGTTCATGAGACGCCCGCTGTTGGTGAGCAGCAGCGTGAGCATCACGACCTGGACCACGGTGCTGGCCAGCAGGAGGCGAACGCGGATCGAGAGGTTGCTCAGCATCTGAGGCGGGTATCGTGCAAGGCGAGGGGCATTTGCGACTGGACTTTGCGTTGCCGGGTTACAAAGCGATGAGCCTACGAGGGGCGTCCGGGTGTAATCGGCACTAACGACAGAAGCTTAAGCGGAGCCGGCGCGGGGATCTCCGTATGACAACCGGCGCCCCCCTGCATATATCTTGCGATTATCGCTTGATCCATGCCGGGGCGGGGATGGAAAGACGGGGCCGTGGTGCCGCCACCTGCGTGGCTGGCACCACCTGAACGGCATGTCTATTTCTTCCACGCGTCACGCAGGGTGACAGTGCGGTTGAAGACCGGCGCGCCCTCGACGGAATCGACCCGATCGGCCACGAAGTAGCCGTGGCGCTCGAACTGGAAGCGGGCTTCCGGCTTTGCGGCGCGCAGGGCGGGTTCGAGCTGGGCGGTGATGACCCGCAGGCTGTCCGGATTGATGTCGCTGATGAAATCCCGCTCCAGATCTTCCGGGTCGCCCTCGCGGCGGTTGCCCGGGTAGGCGTGGGCGAACAGCCGGTCGTAGAGGCGCACCTCGGCGGCATAGGCGTGTTCGACGGAAACCCAGTGCAGGTTGCCCTTGACCTTGTAGTTGTCGGCACCGGGCGTGCCGGATTTGGAGTCGGGCAGGTATTCGCACAGCACGGCGGTGATGTTGCCGTCGGCGTCCTTCTCGCAGCCGGTGCACTTGACCACGTAGCCGTAGCGCAGGCGGGCCATGTTGCCCGGATAGAGGCGGTGGTAGCCCTTGACCGGGGTTTCCATGAAGTCTTCGCGCTCGATCCACAGTTCGCGGCCGAAGGGCATCTCGCGCTTGCCGAGTTCGGCGTGGAGCGGGTGGTTGGGGGCGTGGCAGCGCTCGCTCTGGCCGGCGGGGTAGTTGGTGATGATGAGCTTGAGGGGATCAAGCACCGCCACGCGGCGTTCGGCAGCTTCGTTGAGGTGCTCGCGCATGCAGTCTTCGAGCACGCTCATGTCGATCCACGAATCGGCCTTGGAGACGCCGATGCGCTCGGCGAACAGGCGGAAACCTTCGGCGGTGAAGCCGCGGCGGCGGGCGCCGACCAGGGTGGGCAGGCGCGGGTCGTCCCAGCCGGCGACGTGGTTTTCATCGACCAGCTGGATCAGCTTGCGCTTGGAGAGCACCACGTAGGTGAGGTTGAGGCGGGCGAATTCGAGCTGGCGCGGCACCGGGCGGGGGAAGAAACCGCCTTCTGCCAGGTTGTCGAGGAGCCAGTCGTAGAACGGGCGCTGGTCTTCGAACTCGAGGGTGCAGATCGAGTGGGTGATGTCTTCGAGCGCGTCTTCGATGGGGTGCGCGAAGGTGTACATCGGGTACACGCACCAGCGGTCGCCGCTGCGGTGGTGGGTGGCGTGGCGGATGCGGTAGATGGCCGGGTCGCGCAGGTTGATGTTGGGCGAGGCCATGTCGATCTTGGCGCGCAGGATGTGGGTGCCGTCGGGGAACTCGCCGGCCTTCATGCGCTGGAAGAGCTCCAGGTTCTCGGTGACGCTGCGGTTGCGGTAGGGGCTGTCCTTGCCGGGGGCGGACAGCGTGCCGCGGTAGGCGCGCATCTCCTCGGCGGAGAGCGAATCCACGTAGGCCTTGCCGACCATGATGAGGTGCTCGGCCATGGCGTACATCTTGTCGAAGTAATCGGACGCGAAATACAGGTGCTCGGCCCAGTCGAAACCCAGCCACTGGACGGCCTCGATGATGGCGTCCACGTATTCCTGGTCTTCCTTCGTCGGGTTGGTGTCGTCGAAGCGCAGGTGACAGGCGCCGCCGTAGATCTGGGCGAGGCCGAAGTTCAGGCAGATGCTCTTGGCGTGGCCGTAGTGCAGATAGCCGTTGGGCTCCGGCGGGAAGCGGGTTTCGACGCGGCCACCCCATTTGCCGAGGCGGCGGTCTTCGTCAATGATGTTGCGGATGAAGTTGCTGGGTGCTGCGGCGTCGGCGGCCGGCGTGGTTGGAGCGGTCATCTGGGTCGTACCTTGCTTGGCGCGGGCGGTGGTCCGCCGTTGGTCTGAGTAATCCCGGGATTGTAGCCGATGGCGGCCTTTGCGCAGGGTTGCGACAGCTTTGGGGGTGGGCGTGATCTGGTTCATGGGAATGGGTATGCAAATCGGCAAAATCACATGAATGCCAACTGTTTGGCGGCGATGCTTGTGTGATTTTGTTAAAAATGCGAACTTGATGGCTGCGCGCCTTGACTCCATCCGCCCTTTTCCGAGAGCTGCATTGATGCCCTGCAATCGTGTCCGTCTTGTCCTGCCCCTTGCCCTGAGTGTCCAGCTTGCCTGGGCCGACGATGCCGTCCTCGCCGACCTGGCGCTGGAGGATCTCGCCCGTCTCGATGTGGCGACCGTCTCGCGCAAGACGCAGAAGCTCTCGGAGACGCCGGCGGCGGTCACGGTGCTCACCGCCGAGGACATCCGCCGCAGCGGCGCCCGCAGCGTGCCCGAGGCCCTGCGCGAGGTGCCCGGGGTGTCGGTGGCGCAGATCGGTGCCGGTAGCTGGGCGGTGGGTGTGCGCATGGCCGAGGGGCGCTTTTCGAACAAGCTGCTGGTCCAGATCGACGGGCGCAGCGTATACAACCCGCTGTTTTCCGGTGTGTTCTGGGAATCCCTCGATCTGCTGATGGAAGACATCGAGCGCATCGAGGTGGTGCGGGGGCCCGGTGCCTCCCTGTGGGGCGCGAACGCCGTCACCGGGGTGATCAACATCGTGACGCGCAAGGCGACCGCGACCCCGGGCTCGCTGATTTCGGCGCGGGTGGACCATAAGGGCCATCCGGCATTGGCGGTCCGCCAGGGGTTCGACATCGGGGAGCTCGGGGCTGTGCGGGTGTATGCCAAGGGCAGCGAGATGCTGCCATCGCGCAGTGCCGATGGCCGCTCGGAGGTGGATCACAACCGGGGCTGGTCGGCCGGTTTCCGGATGGACAGTGCCGGCTCTGCGGGAAACACCTGGATGGTCCAGGGCAACAGCTTCCGCCGCACCACGTCCGAAAGCCTCGTGACGACGGGGCTTGACGGGTCAGCCGGGCTGTATCCCCTGAGTCTCGAGTTTGAGGGGTCGAGCCTGCTCGGCCGCTACAGCTGGGGGCTGCTCGGTGGTGAGGCATCGGTCCAGACCTACTTTGACAACCTGAACGCATCTGTCGGTGAGTCTGGCCGCGGCGGTATCAGCACCTTCGACCTGGATTTCCAGCACCGCCTCGCGCCGGTCGGGCGGCACGAGTTGATGTGGGGCGCCGGCGGTCGCTATGTGAAGACCGACATCGACGCCGCCACGCCCATCCTGACCATCTCGCCGGCCGAGCGCAGCCTCCAGGTGATGAGCGCCTTCGTGCAGGACGAGATCACCCTTCAGCCGCGCACCTGGAAGGCGACCCTCGGCGCCCGCCTCGAGCACTCGACCCTGTCCCACTTCGAGCCCCAGCCCACCGCCCGCCTGATGTGGACGCCGACCGAATCCGACAGCGTTTGGGCGAACTGGTCGCGGGCCACCCGCACGCCTTCGGTGGGCGAGATCGGTGCGTCGATCCTCTTTGGCGCAAAGCCCACCGGCAATCCGATGTTGCCGATCGTGTTCGTCCGCTCCACGCCGGGGCAGGGCTGGAGCCCCCGTGCCGAACGGGTCGATGCGCTGGAGCTGGGCTATCGTCGCACCCTGCGCAACGGCAGCTTCGAGGCGGTGTTGTTCCACCATGACTACCGCCGTCTGATTGCCGGCTATCTCGATCCGAACGGGCTGATCCTGCCGGGCATCCCGCTGCCGATCCCGCCTTACTTCATTCCGGTCCAGAACATTTTCCGGGGCAACGTCGGCAAGGCCCGATCGACGGGCGTCGAACTGGGGCTGGACTTGCCGGTGAACGACCGCTTCCGTTTCCAGGCGAGCTACACGGCCGTCAACCTCAAGGGCGCCCGCAGCAGCGACCCGGTCACCGATGCGGCGGGGGCCGAGCTTGAAGAGGCCTCTCCGCGATACTGGGGCACCCTGCACGGGGTGATCGGCCTTGCGCGGGGGCACGAGCTTGACCTGATGGTCCGGCGCACCGGCGCCATCACCCACGGCAACGTGCCGGCCCACACGAGCTTCGATGTGCGTTACGGCTGGCGTCCGGGGCCGGGGTTCGAGCTGACGGTCATGGGCATCAACCTGTTCCACAAACAGCACCTCGAATACATGTCGAACTTCCTCCCGACCCAGCCGGCCTACCTGAGCCGGCAGGCCTATGTCCAGGGTGTCTGGCGGTTCTGAGGGAACAGGGGTGATCCGCCGTCTCATGGCCCATCGGGCCCTCAAAATACTCTGCGTCGCGGCTGCCTGCCTCGGCATCGCCCCCGCGTGGGCGATGCAGCCGGGCGAGTACCAGATCAAGGCTGCCTACCTGCTCAACTTTGCGCGCTACGTGGAATGGCCCGCCCAACGCCTGCCGGCCGGCGCGCCGCTGCGGCTGTGCGTGCTCGGCCGCGACCCCTTCGGCGAGGCGCTGTCCGGCCTCGAGGGGCGGCAGGTCAATGGGCATGAAGTGAAGCCGCGTGTCGTCGATGGCGTCGAGATGGCCTCGGACTGCCACCTCGTCTTCATCACCGATTCGGAAGAGCGGCGCGTCGGCCTGCTGCTGCGCGGCCTGGCCGGGCGCAGCGTGCTCACCGTCAGCGACATCGACGGCTTTGCCGAGGCTGGCGGCGGGATCGGGCTGGTGGTGGACGAGCGCCGGGTGCGCTTCGACATCAACCTCACGTCGGTGCAGCGGGAGGGCCTGCGGGCCAGTTCGCAGCTGCTCCGTCACGGCCGCTTCGTGTTCGGCCTGAGGGCTCCCTGATGGCGCAGCTCAAGGATCTGCCCATCGGACGCAAGCTCGGCATCGTTGCCCGGCTGAGCGTGCTGATCGCCCTCGGCGTGGCGCTGCTGACGATCTTCCTGACCGAAGTGAACAGCGAGCTGCGCCGGGCCGACGAGGACGGCCGGATGCTCTCCGAGATCGTCGCCGACAACGCCATCTCGCCCCTGCGCTTCGACGACGCCAAGGTGGCGGTATCGCTGCTCGGCGCCCTGCGTCATCACGAGCGGGTGGCCGCCGCGGTGGTGCTGCGCCCGGATGGCAGCGTGTTTGCCGATTATCCCCTGGGGCTACACGCCGACACGGAGCACCTGGCCAGCCTGCGCGACAACCCGGCCGCGGGCGCGCTCAACTGGCACACCCTCAGCCTGGTCGTCACCAAGCCCCTCGAGAGCGACGGCGAGACCCTCGGCCGGCTGATCCTCGAATTCGACCTGCGCTCCATCGTCGGGCGGCTGGTGCTGTGGCTGGGCCTGGCGCTGCTCGGGCTGGTGGTGGCGCTGATCGCCGCCAGCCTCTTCTCCCGGCGCATGCAGGGGATGATCGTCGAGCCGCTGCAGAAGCTCGCCGACGTGGTGCGGGCGGTGAGCGCCGGCAAGCGCTACGACCTGCGCGCGCCGGCCGGTTACGCCGACGAGGTGGGCGAACTGATCACCGGCTTCAACGGCATGCTGGCCGAGATCGCCAACCGCGACCGGGAGCTGACCCTCCACCGGGAGCGCCTCGCCTCCGAGGTGGCCGCGCGCACCGCCGAGCTGCGGACGATGATGGAACAGGCCGAGGCCGCCAGTCGCGCCAAGACCCAGTTCCTCGCCAACATGAGCCACGAGATCCGCACGCCGATGAACGGCGTGATGGGCATGATCGGCCTGCTCCGCCAGACCTCGCTCGGTGAGCGTCAGAGGCGCTTTGTTGATATGCTGGACGACTCTGCGCGCGCCCTCATGGAAATCATCAACGACGTGCTCGACGTATCCAAGATCGAAGCAGGGCGGCTCGAACTGGAAGCCCTGCCATTCTCCCTGCGGGACACCCTCGATCAGGTGGCGACCCTGTTTGCCACCTCGGCCTACGCCCGTGGCCTGCAGCTTGGCCTGCACGTGGACCGGTGCGTGCCCGACCGGGCCGTGGGCGACGCCCTGCGCGTGCGCCAGGTGCTCAACAACCTGGTCTCCAACGCCCAGAAGTTCACCGAGAAGGGCAGCATCTCCATCGCCGTGCTGCCCGTGCCCTGCGAGCGGGAGGGCGCCCTGCGCCTGCGCATCGAGGTGCGCGACACCGGCATCGGCGTGCCGCGGGAAGCCGGCGCGCGCCTGTTCCAGTCCTTCTCCCAGGCCGACAACTCGATGGCCCGGCGCTTTGGCGGCACCGGGCTGGGGCTGGCCATCGCCCGCCAGCTGGTGGAGCTGATGTCCGGCGAGATCGGCTACGTCACCGAACCGGGCTGCGGCTCGTGCTTCTGGGTGGAATTCGAACTGACCCGCGACGTGGCCGGCGAGACGCAGGAACGCCCGCTGGTCGGCCGCGCGGCCCTGGTGGCGGTGGGCGACTCCCACCTGCGCGACGCAGTGTTGGAGCAGCTCGCCTTTGCCGGTGCACGTTCCGAGCTGGCCTATGACCGTCTGGCGGTGGATGAAATGCTGGCCATCGGCACCGGCTACGACTGGCTGATCGTCGATGCCAGCTTCGACGGCGGCAGCGGGCGGCAGCTGCTCGCAGATCTGCGCTACCGGGCCGGGCGCCCGGCCCTCGCGGCGATCGTCGGCATCGGCCGCGAAGAAGTCGCCGCGATGCGCGACATCGGCGCCGAGATCATCCTCAGCCGGCCCGTCACCAGCAACGAGATCCGCCAGGGGCTGGCGGGCGCCAGGCCGGCCGATGTGGCGCCGCCGGTCGGCCACAAGCTGGCCGCGCACCTGCTGGTGGTCGAGGATCACCCGGTCAACCGCGAGGTGGCGGTGGCGGTGCTCCAATCCCTCGGCTGCCGGGTGTCGGTGGCGGTGGATGGGCGCGACGCAGTGGAAGCCTGCCGCCGGCAGCGCTTCGATCTGGTGCTGATGGACATCCAGATGCCCGAGATGGACGGCCGTCAGGCCACTCAGGCGATCCGCGTCGACGAAAAGGCCCGCGGCCTGCCGCGGATGCCCATCATCGCCCTGACCGCCAACGCCCTGCGTGAAGACCGCGACGCCTGCCTCGCGGCGGGCATGGACGACTACGTGGTGAAGCCGGTTTCCGGCGAACAGCTGTGGGTGGTGCTGAGCCGCTGGCTGCGGGCAACCCTGCCGCCCGATCCCCCGCCCGCTCCGGCGGCCCCCGCGGCCCCTGCAGCCAGCCCGAACGCCGAGCCGGTGCTCGACATGAACATGCTGATGGGCCTGCCCGGCGTCAATGGACGGCGGGACGCGCCGATGCTCAAGCGCATCCTGACGCTGTTCATCAGCGAAACCGACCGCAACGTGGGTGGTATCGTCGATGGCGCTGCGGCCGGCGACACCGCCGCCGTGCAGCGCCTCGCCCACAAGATGAAATCCGCCTGCCTGGCGATGGGGGCGGTGCAGCTGGGCGTGCGCGCCCGGGCCCTGGATGAACGGACGAAGGCTGGCGTGCAGCCCGACGCCACCGACGCCGCACGGCTCACCGACGCCTGGGACGCCTGCAAGCGGCGCCTGGTGGAGGAAGGGCTTGCGAGCCTGGACGAGATTACCCGGGTGGAAGGCCCGATCAACCCATGACGGCGACACCCAATCCCCACATCCTGGTCGTGGACGACGACCCCCTGACCCGCATGATGGCCACCGAGGCCCTCCGCGAAGGCGGCTTTGCCACCTCCGAGGCCGAAGACGGCGTGCGGGCGCTGGCGGCCTTCGAGGCATTGCACCCGGATCTGGTCCTCCTCGACGTGATGATGCCGGGCCTCACGGGCTTCGAGGTGTGCCGCCGCGTGCGCGCCACCCCGGCCGGCGAGCTGGTGCCGATCATCATGCTCACCGGCCTCGACGACAGCGAATCGGTGGAGCAGGCCTTCGACGCCGGCGCCACCGACTTCATCTCCAAGCCGATCAACTGGACGCTGCTGCGCTTCCGCATCCGCTACGTGCTGCGCTCGGCCCAGTTGCTCAAGGAGCTCGTGCGCAACAAGGAGAGCCTCTCCAGCGCCCAGCGCATTGCCCGCCTGGGCAGCTGGGAGTGGTTCGTGCCGGCCGACGAGGTGCAGCGTTCGGCCCAGTATTACCGGCTGTTCGGCCAGCAGGTCGAAACCTTCGGCGACGGCATGGAATCGCTGGTGAACCACGTCTATGGCCCCGACCGGCAGATGGTCGGCGCGGCCCTGGCCGGCGCGCGCAAGGGCGTGGGCTACCAGCTGACCTACCGCGTCGTATGGCCCGACGGCAGCGTGCGCACCCTCCTCGAGACGGCGGAGCGCACCGACGAAGCCGGCGATCCCCAGTCCATCCTCATGGAGGGCAGCGTGCAGGACATCACCGAGCAGGTCGAGGCCCAGCGGCGCATCCGCCAGCTCGCCTATTTCGATCCGCTCACCGGCCTGCCGAACCGCGAGTTCTTCCGGGAGAGCCTGCTCTCCGCCGCCGCCCGCTGCCTGCGCAACGACAGCCGCTGCGCGGTGATGGTGGTGGATATCGACCGCTTCGCGCGGATCAACGACAGCCTGGGCCCCGAGCGGGGCGACCAGGTGCTGCAGGTGATCGGTCATCGCCTGCGCGAACGCATGGGCGACCGCACGCCTGCCGAGCCGGCGGGTGGCGGCGGGCTGCCGCGGCTCAAGGTGGCCCGCCTGGCGGCCGACGAGTTCGGCATCCTGGTGAGCGATGCGGGTTCGGTGGACGAGGTGCTGGCCACCGCCCACGAGCTGCTCCAGGTGGTGCAGGCGCCGATCCGCGTGCCCGGGCAGGACATCACCCTGTCGGCCCGGGTGGGCGTGGCGGTGATGCCCGACCACGCCACCGAGGCCGAGGCGATCCTGAAGGCCGCCGAGACGGCCCTCAACCGGGCCAAGCGCGTGACCCGCGAATCGGTGGCGCTGTTCTCGGAAGAGATGAAGGTGGCGGCCTTCCTGCGTTTCACGCTGGAGGGCGACCTGCGCCGGGCCATCGGCGAAGAAGAGCTGCAGGTGCTCTACCAGCCCATCGTCGATGTGGCGCAGAAGGCCATCGTGAAGGCCGAGGCGCTGGTGCGCTGGCCGCACCTGGCCCGCGGCTCGGTGCCGCCGCCCGAGTTCATCTCCCTGGCCGAGGAAACCGGGATGATCGTGCCGCTCACCCGCGCGGTGATGGAGCGGGTGTGCAACGACATCGCCGAGCTGGGCGATGCGCTGCCGCCGGATTTCCGGGTCAGCATCAACCTGTCGGGCGTGAACTTCATGGACGCCCAGCTGATCCCCACCGTGCGGGCGGTGCTCGACGGCGCCGGCGTGCCGGCCTCGCGGATCGAGTTCGAGCTGACCGAAACGGTGCTGATGCGCGATCTCGACTACGCCACGCTCATCCTCGCCCAGCTGCGGGAGATGGGCATCCGGGTGGCGGTGGATGATTTCGGCACGGGCTACTCGTCGCTGGCCTACCTGCGCCGGCTGGCGGTGAATACCCTTAAGATCGACCGCTCGTTCGTGGGCGAACTGAACGAAGGGCAGGGCGTGGCGATCGTCAAGGCGGTGATCGGCCTCGCGCACAGCCTGGGGCTGGAGGTGGTCGCCGAGGGCGTCGAGACGGCCGCCCAGCTGGAGGCCCTGCGCGAGCAGGGCTGCGACCTGATCCAGGGTTACCTGTTTGCCCGGCCCATGTCGAGCCGGGCGCTGGCCCAGTCCCTCAGCCGCGCCTGCGTGGTGCTGCCCCAGAGCCCGGCGCCGGCCGAGGAGTGACCGGACCGCGCCTCAGCGCCGTTCGGGCTGGATGGCGATGTTGAGGCGCACGCCTTCCGACGCCTCCAGTTCGCGCAGCTGGCGGATCAGGTTTTCGTCGAGCACGAAGTCCGCCGCCAGCAGCATTACCCCGTCGCGGGTCACCAGATCGCGGGCCAGCACCATGCCGGGCCGCAGGGACGTGGCGGTCACTTCGTTCATGGGGGGCGGCATGTTCTCGGCGGTTGACCCGAGCACCTCCAGGAAGGCATCCACTACCTGCGGGCAGTAGCGCTTGCCGCGGTTCTGCTGGATCAGGGTGATCGCCTCGGCGGGCTTGAGCTTGCGCGGCGAGAGGGTGCCGCTCTGCATGTCGTCGTAGTCGTTCACCACCGCGATCACCCGTGCGCCGTACGGGATCGCCAGCCCTGACAGGTGATCCGGGTAGCCCTGGCCGTCCCAGCGTTCGTGGTGGCTGCGGATCAGGGTGGCGGCGCCGCGCATGTTCTCGAGGCCCATCAGGGCGGCCTGGCCGGTGATCGGGTGCTTGCGCATCACCCCGAGCTCGTCGCCGGTCATGTGGGAGACCGGTTTGGCGAGCAGATCGTCGGGCAGGCCGATCTTGCCGATGTCGTGGAGCAGGCCGGCCAGCATCACGTCCTGGACTTCGGCCGGTGCAAAATTCAGGCGGACGGCGACCTTGCGCGCCAGATCGGCGACCCGCTTGGCGTGGCCGGCGTTGCTGCCTTCGCGCAGCTCGATGAGATTCGAGAACACGCGGATCGAGGTGAGGAAGTTCTGCTTGAGCTTCTCATGGGCGCTCTTGAGTTCGGCGGTGCGGGCTTCGACCTTTTGCTCGAGGCTGGCGTTGAGCGATTTCAGCTCGTCATTCTGCTTCTGGGTGAGGGCTTCGAGGCGGGCCTTCTCGCGGGTCAGGGCCTGGCGTTCGAGGGCCTCGCGGACGGTGAGCAGCACGTCCTGGTCGTTCCAGGGCTTGGAGATGTAACGGGTGATCTGGCCGCTGTTGATGGCCGCGACGGTCGATTCCATGTCGGCGTAGCCGGTGAGCAGCAGGCGCACGGTGTCCGGGTGGCGCTTGCGGGCTTCGGCCAGGAAGGCGGCGCCGTCCATCACCGGCATGCGCATGTCGGAGATGATCAGATCCACGTGCTCGCGGTCGAGCAGCTCGAGGCCTTCCGCGCCGCTGTTGGCCACATGCACGGTGTAGCCGTGGGGGCGGAACAGCCGGCGCAGGGCCGACAGGATGTTGGCTTCGTCATCTACGCACAGGATCGAGAAGGCGGGGGCGGGCGCCGCGCTCCGGTCGGGCGTGGCGGGGGCGGTGGCAAGGGTCATGGGGATACTCCCGGTACGGCCATGTGATGGACGGGCAGGGTGATACGGAAGCAGGTGCCGGTTTCCGGCGAGCTGCTGGCGGTGATGTGGCCGTGGTGCTTCTGCACGATGCCGTAGGAGAGTGACAGGCCGAGGCCGGTGCCCTTGCCCACGGGCTTGGTGGTGAAGAAGGGGTCGAAGATGCGGTCGAGGACGTCCGGCGGGATGCCGCTGCCGTCGTCGGCGATCTCGATCCACACCGTGTCGCCGTCGTGGCCGGTACGGACGTGGATCGTGCCGCGCCGGTTGTCCGGCATGGCCTGGGCGGCGTTCACGAAGAGGTTCATGAACACCTGGTTGAGCTGGGAGGGCAGGCACTCCACCACGGGCAGCGTGCCGTATTCGCGCACCACGTCAGCCTTGTACTTGATCTCGTTGCTGGCGATGTTGAGGGTGCTGTCGAGGCCCTGGTGGATGTCGGCGGGCTGCCAGTCCTGGCTGGCGTCGGTGCGCGAGAAATCACGCAGGTCCTGGACGATCTTGCGGACCCGGGCGGTGCCTTCGGCAGATTCGCTGATGAGCTCGCCGATGTCGTCGCGCAGGTAGGTGAAGTCCACCGCGCGCTTCACGGTTTCGATGGCATCGGCGTCGGCGGGCGGCAGGGCGCTTCGGTGGGCTTCGTAGGCATCGAGCACCTCCAGCAGCTGGCCGACGTAGGTCTTCAGGCTGTGCAGGTTGGAATTGACGTAGCCGATGGGGTTGTTGATCTCGTGGGCGACGCCGGCGGCGAGCTGGCCGATGGAGGCCATCTTTTCGGACTGGACAAGCTGCTGCTGGGTGTCGTGGAGCCGGCAGTTGAGATCGGTGAGTTCGACATAGCGCTTGAGGAGCTCGGTCTCGGCCATCTCGCGGCGGGCGATGTCCTCCTCGAGGGTGGCCTTGGCGTCCTGCAGGTCGCGGGTGCGCTGGACGACGGTGGCTTCCAGGTCGGCGCGCATCTGCAGCAGGGCGTTTTCGGCGTTCTTGCGTTCGGTGATGTCCTGCAGGGTTTCGATGGCGCCGATCATGGTGCCTTCGGCGTTGTGGAGCGGGGCCGCGGTGAAGTACAGCCAGCGCCCGGTGCCGCCCACGCGGGGGAAGAAGTCCTCGGCCTCGTAGGCGCCGGTGATGACCTGCGAGCGGCGCAGGTTCTTGGTGCCGTACAGCCCGATGATCTCGTCCACGGTGCCCGACACGATGAGGTCGGCGAGGATCGGGCGTTCGCTGTCGTAGAAGGCCTCCCACTGGCGGCGGGTGCCGACCATCGCTGCGGCGGGCTGCCCGAGGATCTGTTCGCAGGCGCGGTTCCAGTGGGTGACCACGTGGCTGGCGTCGATCACCAGGGTGGGCACCGGGTCGCCGTCGATGATCTGGGCGAGTAGCTGCTTGGCCTGCTTCTGGGCGGCTTCGGCGAGCTTGCGGTCGGTGATGTCCACCAGGCTGCACACGGCCGTGCATTGGCCGTCGATGTCGGTGCGGGCGATGGACAGCTCGACCCAGCGCGTCTCGCCGGTGCGGGTGACAATGTCGGTCTCGTGGCGGTTCGGCGGGGCGTCCTTGATGGCGCTCCGCGCCAGCTCGCAGACGCAGTCCCGGACACCTGCCGGGAACAGCCGCGAGAAGGGCATCCGGGCGAGTTCGGCCTCTTCGTAGCCGGTGAGCCGGGTGAAGGCCTGATTGGCGAACAGGATGGTGCCGCCCCGGTGCAGGGCAAGGGCTGTCGCCACGCACTCGGCGAGGGGGAACAGGCTGGCCTGGAGGGAGTAGGTGGGGGCGCTCATCGGGTGTTCAGCCGAGCAGGGGAAGGTGGGCCTCGAAGCGCCCGTGGGTTTCGGCCAGCACGGCGGTGAGGGTTTGCCAGTCGAGCCCGAGGGCGTCGATGGCGGCAGGCTGCAGCCGGGCCATCTGGGTGTTCTCGGCGCCTTCCAGGTCGAGCGCCTTGGCGATGCCGTCGGCGTAGTGGATGATCGCCGCGAGGCTGCCCGGTGCGGTCTGCGCCGGGTTGTGGTGGAAGGCCAGGGCCTCGACGATATCGGCCGGGAAGTTCCAGTGCTGGGCGATGGCGGCGCCGACGGCGGTGTGGTCGCAGCCGAAGATCTCGGTCTCCACGTCCACCAGGTGGCAGTCCCGTTCGGTGGCGATCTGGATGACCCGGGCGAAGCCCTCGGGGTTGGCCGACAGCATCACCAGCCGGCCGATGTCGTGGAGCAGGCCGGCGATGAACAGGCTCTCCGGCTTGCGGCGCAGGGGGCGGGCCAGGGCCTGGGCGGCGACGGCGGTGCCCAGCACGTGGCGCCAGAAGCGGTCGGCGGAGAACCCGGCGCACTTGCCGGCCGGCAGGGTGGTGACCACCGCACTGGTCAGCACCAGCGAGCGCACTGCCGAGAAGCCGAGCACGACAATGGCGTCGTGGATCGAGCCGACGCGCATCTGCAGGCCGTAGAAGGGTGAGTTGGCCACCCGCAGCACGCGGGCGGTGATGGCCTGGTCGCGGGCGATGCGGCTGGCCAGGGCGTCCACGTCGGGGTCGCCGCCGGAGAGGGTCTGGAGCAGCTCCAGTGCCACCGCCGGCATGGCCGGCAGGCTGTGGATGTGGCTGACGATGTCGGCGAGGCTCGGCTGGCTCACTTCAGTTGCTCCTCGCGGAAGGCCAGCACCGCGTGCAGCAGGGGCTGGGCGGCCGGGTCGTCGGCGGTGTGGCGGAAGATGTGCATCACCCGTGCCCGGGCGGCTTCCCGCTGGCGGGCCTTGGCGTCCGGCGCCTCGGGCGGCGTGATGGAGAGCTTGTCGATGCCGCGCCGGCGCAGGCTTTCGATGTGGTTTTCGGCCAGGGTCAGCCCGGCCGGCAGCAGCACCTGGCCGTTGCGGTCCACCACCGCAGCCGCCAGCGCCATGCCGGGCTGGACTTCGTCGAGGGGGCGTTCGAGGGCGTCGCTCATGGGGACTTCGTCGTCCGGTTGAAGGTCAGCAGCGTGCCGCGGGTACTGCGGCTGCCGCCGAGGGGATGAACTTCGATGCGGCCGCCCAGTTCCGGGCAGTCGACCCCGTCGCCATCGCTGGCGGCGCTGATCTGTTCGAGCAGGCCCGCGGGCAGCACCTCGACGGCGTCCAGGCCGATGAGTGGTGCCCGTCCGGGGAACAGCCGCTCGGCGGCGCCGTTGGCCAGGGCGATCATGCCCGTCGGGTCGAGGCCCATCAGCGGCAGTGGGATGGTGGCGAGGGCTTCCTGGGCCAGCCCGAGGGAGGCTTCGCCCATGCCCAGGCGGCGCTCCCGGTCGGCCAGCACGCACTTGAGCTGGGCGTTGATGCGTTCGAGCTCGCTGTTGGCCCGGGAGAGCTCCGCGGACAGGCGGCGGTTCTCGTCGGACAGCAGCTTGCGGCGGAAAGCCTCGTCGATGTTGGCGACGAGCATCGCGTCGTCCCACGGCTTGGTGAGGAACTTGTAGATCGCGCCTTCGTTGATGGCGTCGGTGACCGACTGCAGGTCGGTGTAGCCGGAGAGCACCATGCGCACGGTGTCGGGTGCCATGTCCTTGGCCTTGCGCAGGAACTCCACGCCGGTCATGCCCGGCATGCGCTGGTCGGAGATGATCACGTCCACGCTGTGGGTGGCCAGCAGCTCGAGGCCTTCCTTGCCGCTGGTGGCGGTGAGGATGGTGTAGCCCTCGCGGCGCAGCAGCCGGCGCAGGGAGGCGAGGATGTTGCTCTCGTCGTCCACCAGCAGCAGGGTGCGTTCGGTGTCGGCGGCGCGCTGGAGGTTGCCCTCAATGCGCAGGCCGGCCTTCATCAGGGCCTCGAAGCGCGCTGCGGGTTCGGGTGCGCCGAACAGCGGGCCGCGGGTCTCGTCGCAGCCGGCGGCGGTCATCACCGAGGCGGTGTGGGCGTCCACGATGCCGGCGGCGCACACCGACAGCCCCATCTTGTGGGCGCGGTTGACCAGCGCCCGGACGATGGCCACGCCTTCCGGGTCGACCACCACGTCCTGCACCAGCCGCGAGGGCACGTCGAGGCTGTCCAGCGGCAGGCGGCGGGCCCACGCCAGATGGGCGTTGGCCGGGCTGGCGGCGTCGATGGACAGGCGGATGCCGAAGCGCTTGAGGTGCTGGAGGGCGGCCTCCTCGGCGTCGGTGAGGGTGTCGCCGCTGGTGATGATCGCGAATTCGAGGGAGCAGGGCGTGAGCTGGGTGTCCAGCAGCACGCGGGAGAGTTCCTGGGCGAAGGCCGGGTCGCACAGGGCGTCGAGGCGGGCGCCCAGCGACAGCACGAAAGGCCGCGTGCGGCCGCGGGTCCAGGCGACCACCTGGGTGCAGGCGGCGCGCAGGGCAAGCACATCCCCGGCCGAGGCGATCGCCGCATCGACAGGGCCCGCCGGCCCGGTGACGTGGAGCCGGGCTCCCGCAAGCTCGCCGCTGCTGCATTCGAAGCGGGGCTGGTAGGCCAGCGGGTCGGGCGATTCGGGGATTTGGCTGAGGTGTTCCATCTTTCCTCCAGAGTACGTGGCGGTGCCGGCCGCCACGCCAGCTGACAGGCTATCGGCCGAAGTCGCGCGGTCTTTAGCGGGCAACGACGGGGCGGGCGGGTTAAAATCCTGGCCCATGTCCGATCACGCCCACCATTTTCCCGTCCTTGCCCTCGTCGCCATCGGTGTCGGTGCTGCGCTGGGTGCCTGGCTGCGCTGGTGGCTGGGGCTGCGCCTCAACCCACTGTTCGCCCACATGCCGCTGGGCACCCTGGTGGCCAACCTGCTGGGGGGCTACCTCGTCGGCGTGGCGGTGGCGTGGTTTGCCCTGCGCACCGATCTGCCGCCCGAGGCGCGACTTTTCATCGTGACCGGCTTTCTCGGCGGGCTGACCACCTTCTCGTCCTTCTCGGCCGAGGTCGTCCATCTCATCGACACCGCCCGCTACGCCTGGGCCCTGGGCGCCGCCGCGCTGCACCTGGGCGGCTCCCTGTCCATGACCGCCCTCGGGATGTGGACCGTCCACGTCCTGCGCGCCTGACCTCCCGCTTTCCTGCTGCACCTCCGCATGGCTTCTCCGCAAGACTCCCAAGACCCGTATCGCCTGCTCGAACACTGCCTGTCGGCCGATCGCCCGCGCCTGCGCCGGGATCTGCGCAAGCTCGCCCGCCGGCCGCGCACCCTGGCTGACGTGCCCGAGGCGCTGCGCCTCGCCATCGCCGATTCCGCCGCGAAGCTGATCGCCCGCCGCGAGGCGCTGCCGAAGCCGGATTTTCCGCCGGATCTGCCCGTCAACCAGCGCCGGGACGAGATCGCCGCGGCGATCCGCGACAACCAGGTGGTGATCGTCTGCGGCGAGACCGGCTCGGGCAAGACCACCCAGCTGCCCAAGATTTGCCTCGAGCTTGGCCGTGGCGTGTCCGGCCTCATCGGCCACACCCAGCCCCGGCGGATCGCCGCCCGGGCCACCGCCACCCGCATCGCGCAAGAGCTCAAGAGCGAGCTCGGCGCCACCGTCGGCTTCAAGATCCGCTTCACCGACCGCATCGGTCCCCAGAGCTACATCAAGCTGATGACCGACGGCATCCTGCTCGCCGAGACCCAGGGCGACCCGCTGCTGTCGGCCTACGACACGCTGATCATCGACGAGGCCCACGAGCGCAGCCTCAACATTGATTTTTTGCTCGGCTACCTGCGCCAGCTGCTCGTCAAGCGGCCGGACATGAAGCTGATCGTCACCTCGGCCACGCTGGACGCCGAGCGCTTCGCCCGTCACTTCGGCACGGCCGACAAGCCCGCGCCGGTGATCGAAGTCTCCGGCAGGCTTTACCCCATCGAGATGCGCTACCGGCCCGTCGAGCGCGACGAGCCCAAGCCGGCCCGCCCGGGCGAACCCGCCCCGCGCCAGGACAGCCGCGGCCCCGACCGCGACCTCTACGACGCGCTGGTGGATGCCGTGGACGAAGCCCACCGCAGCGGCCCCGGCGACGTGCTGGTGTTTCTGCCCGGCGAGCGCGAGATCCGCGAGGCCGCCGAGGCCCTGCGCAAGGCCCACCATGCTGCCGGCACCGAGGTGCTGCCGCTCTTCGCCCGCCAGTCGGCCCAGGAGCAGGCGCGGGTGTTCGCGCCCTCCAAGGGCCGCCGGGTGGTGCTGGCCACCAACGTGGCCGAAACCTCGCTCACCGTGCCGGGCATCCGCTACGTGGTCGATACCGGCCTCGCGCGGGTCAAGCGCTACAGCCACCGCAACAAGGTCGAGCAACTGCAGATCGAGAAGATCGCCCAGTCGGCGGCCCGCCAGCGCGCCGGCCGCTGCGGCCGGGTGAGTGACGGCATCTGCTTCCGGCTCTACGACGAGGACGACTTCAACAAGCGCCCGGCCCACACCGATCCGGAAATCCTGCGCTCGTCCCTGGCCGGCGTGATCCTGCGGATGAAGTCCCTCAAGCTGGGCGAGGTGGCCGAGTTCCCCTTCATCGACGCGCCGCTGCCGCGCATGGTGGCCGACGGCTACCAGCTGCTGGCCGAGCTGGGCGCCGTCGAGGAGAAGGACGGCGAGGCGGTGATGAACCTCACCCCCATCGGCCGCGAGCTCGCCAAGCTGCCCCTCGACCCGAAGATCGGCCGGATGATCCTCGCCGCGCGGGATCGTGGCAGCCTCGCCGAAGTGCTGGTGATCGCCGCGGCGCTGTCGACGCAAGACGTGCGCGAACGCCCGCCCGAGCGTCAGGCCGCCGCCGACCAGGCCCACGCCCGCTTCCGCGGCCCGGAGCAGGAGCAGGAGCAGAAATCCGAGTTCCTGTGGTACTGGAACCTCTGGAAGGCCTGGGAGGAAGTCCAGCGCCACGAAACATCGAGCAAGCAGAAAGCGTGGTGCAAGAGCAACTTTCTGTCGTGGCTGCGCCTGCGCGAATGGCGCGACGTGTTCACCCAGCTCCACACCCTGTGCGCCGAGCACGGCTGGAAAGAGAACGACAAGCCCGCGAGCTTCGAGGACATCCACAAGGCGCTGCTCACCGGCCTGCTGGGGCACGTGGGCTGCAAGATCGAGGACGCCTCGGGCCCCGCTGCGGGCAGCTACCTGGGCGCCCGCGGCATCAAGTTCTGGCCCCATCCAGGCTCCGCCATCGCCAAGAAGGCCGGCAAGTGGATCATGTGCGCCGAGCTGGTGGATACATCGCGGCTGTTCGGCCGCTGCCTTGCCCGCATCGAGCCCGAGTGGCTGGAGGAAGTGGGTGGCCACCTGCTCAAGCGCAATGTCTCCGAGCCCCACTGGTCGAAGGCCAGCGGCGCGGTGCGCGGCTGGGAGCGGGGCACGCTGTACGGCCTCACGGTGTATCCGCGCCGGGGTGTGAGCTACCGCGAGATCGACCCGGCCCTGTGCCGCGAGCTGTTCATCCGCGAAGGGCTGGTGCAGGGCGAGATCGCCGAAGGCCCGGCCCGCGGGATGGCCTTCCTGGGCCACAACCGCCGGCTGATGGCCGAGATCGAGCGGCTGGAGCACAAATCCCGCCGGCCCGACGTGCTGGTGGATGAAGAGCTGATCTACGCCTTCTACGACGCCAAGCTGCCGCCCGAGGTGCTCGACCTCGCCAGCTTCGAGGCCTGGCGCAAGGCCGCCGAGAAGAAGGCGCCCAAGGTGCTGCAGCTCACCCGCGACCAGCTGATGCGCCACGACGCGGAAGGCATCACCACCGACCGCTTCCCGTCCAGCCTGGAGGTGCTCGGCCAGAAGCTCAAGCTCGCCTATCTGCACGAGCCCGGCGAGGCCGACGACGGCGTGACGCTCACCGTGCCGCTGGCGATGCTCAACCAGATCCCCGCCAACCGCTGCGAGTGGCTGGTGCCCGGCCTGCTGGAAGAGAAGGTCACCGCGCTGCTGCGCACCGTGCCGCAAAAACACCGACACCGCCTGCAGCCGATGGCCGACAGCGCGGCGGATTTCATGGCCAAGTTCGACGCCGGCGAGTTCGACCTGGACGACCCGCTCATCAAGGCGCTGCAGCGTTTCGTGGAAGAGCGCGTGTCGCTCAAGCTGCCGATGGAGAGCTTCCGGCCCGAGAACCTCAACCCGCACTGCTTCATGAACTTCCGGGTGCAGGACGAGCACGGCCGCATCCTCGGCCAGTCGCGCAATCTGGCCGAGCTGCGCACCAGGTTCCGCGATCAGGTGGCGGCGCGCTTCCAGAGTGCGCGCATCGTGCCGGCGGCCGAACCCGCCGCCCCGGCCCCGAAGAAGGGGGCCGAGCCTGCGCCCGGAAAGGCTGCCGCGCCCGCGCCTGCGGCCGACAAGCAGCTTGCCGGCTTCACCGACTGGACCTTCGGCCCGCTGCCCGAGCTGCTGGAGGTGAAGGTCGCCGGCCGCGAGATCGTCGGCTTTCCGGCGCTGCATGACGATGGCGCCAGCGTCTCGCTGCGCCCCTACGACACGCCGGAAGAAGCCGCCAAGGTGCACCGCGGCGGTCTCGCGCGGCTCTTCGCGCTGGCGCTGTCGGCCCAGGTGAAGGCCATCGAGAAGCTGCCGGGCATCCGCGAACTGGCGCTGCAGTTCATCAGCTACGGCTCCGAAGCGGAGCTCAAGGCCCAGCTCGTCACCGCCACCCTGGAGCGCTGCTGCCTGCTCGAACCGCTGCCGACGGATGCCGACAGCTTCGGCAAGCGCTGCCAGGAAGCCAAGCCGCGCATCACCCTGGTGGCCCAGGAGCTCATGCGCCTCACCGGCCAGCTGATCGTCGAGCACGGCACGCTCACCAAGCGCCTCGCCGGCCTCAAGACTTTCCCGGACGTGGTGGCCGACATCAACGCCCAGGTGGCCAAGCTGATGCCGAAGCACTTCCTGGTCGCGCTGCCCTACGAACGCATCGCCCAGATCCCGCGCTACCTCAAGGGCGCCACGGTGCGCATCGACAAGCTGCGCAACAACCCCGCGCGGGACGCCGAGTTGATGGCCGACTGGAAGAAGCTCGCCCAGCCCTTCGAGCGGGAATGGCTCGCCAAGGCCAAGGCCGGCGTCACCGACCCGCAGCTGGAGGAGTTCCGCTGGCTGCTGGAAGAGCTGCGCGTGGGCCTGTTCGCCCAGGAGCTCCGGACGCCCATGCCGGTGTCGGTCAAGCGCCTGCAGAAGATCTGGGAAAGCCGGCCGCGCTGAGGGGCGGTTTTCTCCGCCGGATGCGCTCCGCGATGCCAGGGTGTGATGAAGTTGGCAGCGCGGAGGGCGACCGGGTTTTGCACTGCCGATCGACATCTTATAATTTGTTAAATGTTGTGAACGACATGGCGCTGTCCGGCTGGGCCATGTGGCCGCGACTTTGACGGGCAGGGTTCCATGGGCAACCCAGAACGTGCCGCCGCGCTGTTCAAGCGCTGTTCAAGATTAGCCTGAGGCGGACGTTATCAAGGGCCGGGACACGGATTTTTCAGGGAGCAGGCCGCCAGGCCGGGCTTCTTGGGGCAAGGAATTCCGCTGGCACAGCCGGAGAAAATCGGCTTGCAGTGGGGGCGAGGAAAACGGGGAGGCGAAAGCCTCCCCGTTTTCCTTTCCACGTTACCCGGACGCATGCGGCTGGCGTGTTTCACTCAAGAGAACGCGCCCGCCGTCGATAAGACGGGGAGGCCGCTACCGGCCGTCCCGCGCGCCCGAGGACACCGGTGGGGGCCGCAAGACGCGCCACCGCCAATCTCCACTGGTCTGCCCCGATGCAATCTTCCCCCGTTCCGGCCGACGAAGCCGCCCGGCTGCACGCGCTTCGCGCCATCGGCTTGCTCGACACCCCGGCCGATCCCGCGTTTGACAATCTGGTCGAACTGATCCGCTCGGTCTTTGACGCATCCATCGTGGCCATTTCGCTGGTGGATGCCGAGCGGCAGTGGCTCAAGGCCGTGCTGGGCATCGACGTGCGCGAGACGCCCCGGTGCGACGCCTTCTGCGCCCACGCCATCTGCCAGGACGGCCCGCTGCTGGTGAGCGATGCGACAACCGACCCGCGCTTTGCAGGCAATCCGCTGGTCTGCGGCGCGCCGGGCATCCGCTTCTACGCCGGCATGCCCCTGCGGCCGGTGGATGGGCGGGCGGTGGGTGCACTGTTCATCGCCGATGCCGCGCCGCGGACGCTCTCGGTGGCCGAGCAGGATCGCCTGGCCCGCTTCGCCCGGCAGGCCGAGGCGCTGATCCGCCATCATCAGGCGGCGCTGGAGGCCCGGCGGGAGCACGACGCCCTCGAACGCGCCATCGCCCGCAAGCAGGCGGTGCTCAACCGCGCAGCGGTGGGGATAATCCGCATCACCTCGCGGGGCATCATCGAGCAGGTCAATCCCTTCGCCCAGCAGATCCTCGGCTACACGGCGGACGAGCTGCTGGGCCGCAACGTGCGGGTGATCATGCCCAGCCGCTGGGCCGACCACCACGACGAATACCTCGCCAGCTACCTCAAGGGCCGCCCGCCCAGCGTGATCGGCATCGGCCGCGAGGTGCAGGCCCTGCACAAATCCGGGCGGACGATCCCGGTGCATCTGGCGGTGAGCGAGGTGACGATCCCCGGCCAGGAGGAGGTGGAGTTCATCGGCATCCTCTCCGACCTCTCCGAGCTCTACCGCGCCCGCGAGCGCGAGCAGGCCCAGCACCGCCTGCTGCACGTGCTGCACCGGGGCATGACCGACTTCGCCACGCTGATGTCCAGCGACCAGCTGTGGTCCTTCCTGAAGGACGCCCTGTGCGACCTGACCAGCAGCGACTACGCGCTGATCGGCGAGGTGGTGCCGGTGGAGGGCAAGCCCGGGCTGAAGATCCACGCCATCACCGATCTTTCCTGGAACGAGGATTCCCGCCGGCTGATGGAGCGCCTCAGCTCCGGCGACATGATGCTCACCAACCCGGATTCCATGCTCGGCCGGGTGTTTGCCGGCGGCGAGGTGGTGATGACCAACGACCTCGGCGCCGAGACCCGCCGCACGGGCTTTCCCCACGGCCATCCGCCGCTCCACAACTACCTGGGCGTGCCCATCGTCGATCAGGGGCAGGTGATCGGCATGTACGCCATCTCCAACTCCCGCAACAGGGTGGATGAAGAGCTGCTGGCCTGGCTGGAGCCCTTCACCGCCACCTGCGCGCTGCTCATCAACCTTTACCGCCGGATCAACGAGCAGGCCCGCTTCACCCGCGAGCTGGAGATCGCCCACGCGAAGCAGGCCCAGGCCAGCCGCGCCAAGACCGAGTTTCTGTCGTCCATGAGCCACGAGCTGCGCACGCCGATGAACTCGATCATCGGCTTCTCGCAGCTGCTCCTCAACAACCGCCGCCAGCCCCTGCCCGAGCGCCAGGCCGGGCAGGTGGAGCAGATCCTGAAGAGCGGCCAGCATCTGCTCACCCTCATCAACGACATCCTCGACCTGGCCCGCATCGAGGCCGGCCGGCTGGTGTTTTCCATCGAGCCGGTGGAGATCGCCTCGGTGATCGAGGAATCCGTGGCCTCGGTGAGCGCCCTGGCCGAGGCGCGGGGCATCGACATCCGCCTGCCGCCGGTGCCCGGGCGCCATCGGGTGCTCGCGGATTTCACCCGCACCAAGCAGGTGCTGATCAACTTCCTGTCCAACGCCATCAAGTACAACCGCGACGGCGGCCGGGTCGAGCTCGGCTGGGCGCCGGTGGAAGATGGGGGCCTGCGGGTCGAGATGCGCGACACCGGCATCGGCATCCCGGCCGACCGGATCGGCGAGCTGTTCCAGCCTTTCAATCGCATCGGTGCCGAACATTCCGGGGTCGAGGGGGCCGGCGTGGGCCTCGCCCTCACCAAGCAGCTGGTCGAGCAGATGTCCGGCCGGGCGGGGGTGGAGAGCGTACAGGGCGAAGGCAGCTGCTTCTGGTTCGAGCTGCCCCTGGCGGCCGGCGACGAGGCGGTGCCGATGGTGGCGCCGGCCGCCGCCCAGCCCCTGGCCGACGACGACGAGGCCCTGCGCCCGCGGGTGCTCTATGTCGAGGACAACCCGGCCAACCAGCGCCTGATGACCGACATCTTCGAGGACTTCGGCCGGGCCCAGCTCAGCTGCGCCCACGAGGCCGCGCTGGGCATCGAGCTGGCCCGCGCCGAACAGCCGGCGCTGATCCTGATGGACATCAACCTGCCGGGCATGGACGGCTACGCCGCGCTGGCCGCCCTCAAGGCCGACGCCGCGACCCGCCACATCCCGGTGGTCGCCCTCTCGGCCAACGCCCTGCCCGCCGACGTGGAGCGGGGCCTCGCCGCCGGTTTTGCCGACTACCTCACCAAGCCGCTGGACTTCAGCCGTCTGTACGCGGTGCTCGAACACCACCTGGGAAACCCGCCCGATGCTTGAAGACTACCTCGCCGACGCCCGCATCCTGGTGGTGGACGACACCCCGGCCAACGTCGAGCTGCTGCTGGACATCCTCGACGACGCCGGCTATCGCAACACCCTGGGGCTCACCGACCCCCGCGAGGTGGCGCCGGAGATCAAACGTTGCCCGCCCGATCTGGTGCTGCTCGATATCCGCATGCCGCACCTGTCGGGCTTCGACGTGCTGCGCCAGATCCGCTGGCAGCTGGGGGTGATGGCGCCGCCGGTGGTGGTGCTCACCGCCCAGACCGACCGGGAGACCCGCTCAGAATCCCTCGAGCTGGGCGCCATCGACTTCCTCAACAAGCCCTTCGATCAGGGCGAGGTGCAGCAGCGCATCCACAACATCCTGGTGGCCCACTGCCAGTCCCGCGATCTGCGCGGCCAGACCGAACTCCTCCAGACCCTGGTGGATCGCCAGACCGCCGAGCTGCGCAGCATCGCCCTCACCGACAGCGCCACCGGCCTGCCCAACCGGCGGGCGGTGCTGGCCAAGGTGGATGGCCTGCTGGCCATCGCACGGCAGGTGGCGGTGTTCTTCATCGTGGCCGACGAGGTGGAGGACATCGCCCGTCTGCAAGGCTACCCGGCGGCAGAGCGGCTGCTCCAGTCGCTGGGCGAGCTGGCGGGCGGCAGCCCGGTGGCGCAGGGCGGCATCGTCGGCTGCTGGGGCAGCAGCGAGCTGGTGCTCGTCCAGCCTTCGGACGACCCGGCCGCGCTGGAGAAGACCGCCCAGCGCCTGCTGCGCCTGCTCGAAGGCGACCACCGGGTGGATGACCTGCTGCTCGCCACGCCGATCCGCATCGGGATCGCCCATTCCAGCGACGGCATCACCGGCTCCATGGATCTGCTGCGCAAGGCCGCGGCGGCGATTCCCGCGCGCTTTGCCGGCGTGGTGGGGCGCTACGGCCCGGGGCTGGACGAAGCGCTGGCGCGTCGTCGGCAGCTGCGGCAGGCGCTCAAGCAGGCGGTGTCCGGAAACGAGCTGGCGCTGGTCTTCCAGCCCAAGATCGACCTCGCCAGCCGCCGCCTGATCGGCGCCGAAGCGCTGCTGCGCTGGCACTCGGCCAGCGTCGGGGCAGTGCGGCCGGACCTGTTCATCCCGCTGGCTGAAGAGACCGGCGACATCCTCGCCATCGGCGACTGGGTGCTGGACGAGGGCATCCGCCACCTGAGCGGCTGGCACGCGGCCGGCCGGCTGGGCGACGACTTCGCGCTGGCCCTCAACGTGTCGAGCCGGCAACTGCAGCACGACGGTTTTGTGGAGGGCGTGCTGCGCCGCGTGGCCGAATCGGGCCTGCCGCCGGCGCGGATCAAGATCGAGGTGACCGAATCCGGCTTCATCCACGACCTGAAGGAAGCCCAGGCGCGCCTGGGGGCGCTGCGGGCGGCCGGCGTGGGGGTGTCGATCGACGATTTCGGCACCGGCTATTCGTCGCTGTCGTATCTCAAGTCGCTGCCGGTGTCGGAGCTAAAGATCGACCGCAGTTTCGTGCGCGAGATCGGCCACGACGCCGACGACCAGAAGCTGGTGGAGACGATCATCGTGATCGCCCACCTGTTCGGCTGCTCGGTGGTGGCCGAGGGGATCGAGACCGAGGCGCAGCTGGAGGTGCTGCGTCGGCTGGGTTGCGACCAGGGGCAGGGCTACCTGTTCTCGCCGCCGGTGGCGGTGGAGGACTTCGGCCGCATGCTGTAGCCGCCGGGGTGATTTGATGCAAAAACAGCAACAATGATGGGCTCATTGTTGCTGTTTTTGTTTGAAACGGGGCGCCGGCCTGCGCCCCGGGTGAAGCTTACTGCTCGCCGCCGCGCTTGCCCTGGTGTTCGCGGGCGAGGCGTTGCTGCACGTCGTTGGGGGCGGGCTCGTAGTGGCTGAAGGCGATGCTGCAGCTGCCGTCGCCGCCGCTGATCGACTTGAGGCGCGACTCGAAGCCTTCCATCTCGGCCATCGGTACCTGGCTGGTGATCTCCGTCCAGCCCGGCTGCGGGCTGTCGGTGCCGGTGACGCGGCCGCGGCGGCCCGAGAGCTCGGCGCTGATGCCGCCGAAGTGCTCGTCCGCCACCCGCACCGTGAGGGTGATGAGCGGCTCCAGCACCACCGGGCGGGCACCCTGGACGGCTTCCTGCACCGCGTGGCGGGCAGCGGTGACGAAGGAGATCTCGTTGGAGTCGACCGCGTGGTGTTTGCCGTCGAACACCGTCACCTTCAGATCCTGCAGCGGGAAGCCCGCCATCACGCCTTCGGCGATGGCCTGGCGCACGCCCTTCTCGACGGCCGGCATGAAGTTGTAGGGGATGGTGCCGCCCTTCACTTCGTCGGCAAGCTCGAGGCCGGCGCCGCGCTCCAGCGTTTCGACGCGCAGGGCGACCTCGCCAAACTGGCCGGCGCCGCCGCTCTGCTTTTTGTGGCGATAGCGGGCTTCGGCGCTGCCGGCGATGGTCTCGCGGTAGGGGATCGCCGGCGGGCGGGTGCCGAGGCTGAGGTTCCAGCGGGTCTTGAGGGCTTCGAGCACGGTCTTGAGGTGCACGTCGCCGACGCCGCGGATCACGGTTTCCTTGGCCTGGATGTTGTGCTCGACGGTGAGGCAGGGGTCTTCGTCGAGCAGGCGGTGCAGGGCTTCGGAGAGCTTCTGCTCGTCGCCGTGCTTCTCGGGCTGCAGCGCGAGGCCGAACACGGCTTGCGGGTAGCGCGGCGGGGCGAGGTGGAAGTGGTCTTCGTCGTGGGAATCGTGCAGCACGGCGTCGCGGTGGATGTCGTCCACCCGCGCCACGGCGCAGATGTCGCCGGGAATGCCTACGTCGATCTCGGTCTGGCTCTTGCCCTGGATGCGCAGCAGGTGGCCGACCTTGAAGGGCTTGCGGGCGTCGCCGATGAAGAGCTGGGTGCTCGGAGTGACGGTGCCCTGGTGGATGCGGAACAGGCCAAGCTTGCCGCGGAAGGGGTCGTTGCTCACCTGGAACACGTGGGCGATGACGTGCTTGTCGGCGTCGGTGGTGGCAGTGACCGCTTCGGCGGCCGGGCCTTCGCCCTTCAGGAAGCGCGGCGGGTTGCCTTCGGTCGGGTCGGGCAGCAGGCGGCCCATGATGTCGAGGAGCTCGGTGACGCCGGCGCCGCTGCGGGCGGAGGTGAAGCACACGGGAATCAGGTGGCCTTCGCGCAGGGCGATCTCGAACGGGTCGTGGAGCTGCTCGGGCTGGAGGGATTCGCCCTGCTCGAGGTAGAGAGCCATCAGGTCTTCATCCACCTCGACCACCTGGTCGACGATGTTGTCGTGGGCGGCGCGGACACTGGAGAAGGCCGGCTGGGCGTCGTAGTCGGGCTTGAAGAAGCAGTCGATGACGCGGCCGCCGTCGGCGGTGGGCAGGTTGATCGGCAGGCATTCACGGCCGAAGGTGGCGGTGATGCGTTCCATCAGGGCGGCAAAGTCCACGCCCGGGGCGTCGATGCGATTGACGACGATCATCCGGCACTTGTCGGCGGCGGCGTCCATCACCTTGCGGGTGACGGTCTCGACACCGGCGGCGGCGTTGATGACCACCACCGCGGTCTCGACCGCCGGCAGGGTGGCCAGCGCGCGGCCGAGGAAGTCGGGCAGGCCCGGGGTATCAAGCACGTTGACCCAGTGTTCGGCCCATTCCAGGTGGGCGAGGGCGCTGTTGAGGGAGTGACCGAAGGCTTTTTCCTGCGGATCGTAGTCGCTGACGGTGTCGCCCTTTTCGACAGACCCGGCGGCACTGATGGCACCTGCGGCGGCCAGCAGTTTTTCCAGCAGCGTGGTCTTGCCGCTGCCGGACTGGCCGAGGAGGGTGAGGTTGCGGATGTCGCGGACCGAGGTGGGTGTCATGCTTGCTCCCTTTGCAGTTATTTTTGAAAGCCGAAACACGAGATTCCAGAAGTATCTGCCTGCAAGGCCCGCAGAACAACGATCCAGGTCAACAAAGCGGCGCTACCACTCGAAGCCGCGGCGCTGGGGGGCGGGTGCGGCATCGCCGCTGCTCAGGCCCGGGAGAAACTCGCGCAGGGCGTCGTCCTCGGTGCGGTAAGCGGCGTGGGGGGTGAGGTCGTTCCACAGTCCGGTGCGCTCCAGCACGTCGATGACCTGCTTCTTGAGGCCGCAGCAGGCAAGCTGGCGGCCATCGGCCAGCAGCTGGCGGCGGACGCGGCGCAGGGCCTCGACCCCGCTGGCGTCGATGGCGTTGATGCCGGCGCAGGAGAGCACCAGCACCGCCATCTGCGGCTGCCCGCGGCAGGCGGCGAGCACGGCGTCTTCAAAGGTGGCGGCGTTGACGAAGTGCAGCGGGCCGTCGAAGCGCAGGATCGCCACCTGCGGGTGGGGCGGCGGCAGGCCGAAACGCGCCGCGTCGCGCCAGGTGCCGTCCGGGTGGCGGCCGAGCAGGGCGACCCGTGGCGTCATGCTGCGGTAGATCAGCAGCGCCAGCGACAGGAAAAGCCCGGCGAGGATGCCGATCTCCACGTGGGGCGCGAAGGCCAGCGTCGCCACGAAGGCCACCGTGCCGGCCAGCCCGTCGTCGCGCCCGGCCTGCCAGGCTTCGCGCAGCTGGGCGACGGACAGCAGCTTGGCCAGGGTGACGAGGATCACCGCCGCCAGCACCGGCCGGGGCACGTGGGCGATGGGTTCGGGCACCAGCAGCAGCGCGCCCAGCACCACCAGCGCGCCCACCACCGAGGCGAGCCCGGTGCGGGCGCCGGCTGCCAGCAGGAAGGCCGAACGGCCGAACGATCCGCTTACCGGATAGGCCTGGCACACCGAGGCGGTGAGCTTGGCCAGGCCCTGGCCGATGAGCTCCTGGTTGCCGTCCCAGCGCTGGCCGGTGCGCGCCGAGGCCAGCTTGCAGCTCGACATGGCCTCGATGAAGCTCACCAGCGCCAGCACGAAGGCCGAGGGCAGGAGATCGGTGATCTGCGCCCAGTCGGCCTTGGGCAGGGCGAAGGCGACGGTCTGCTCCGGCAGCCGGCCGACCACCCGTCCGCCGGTGGCTTCGAAATCCGCCAGCCAGCCCACCGCGGCCAGCCCGGCCACCACCGCCAGCACGCCGGGTCCGCCCACCTTGAAGCGCTGGAGCACCAGCAGCAGCACCACCGCCAGCCCGCCCAGGGCGGCGGAGGGCAGATGCACGTCGGGCAGCGTGCGCACGATGTCGACGATCGCCTCGACGAAGGGCTTCTGCCCCGCCGAGGGCAGGCCCAGCAGGGTGGGCAGCTGGGCGGTGATGATGAGCAGCGAGCAGGCGTTGATGAAGCCGTGGAGCACCGGGTGCGAGAGCAGATCGGCGAAGTGGGCGAGGCGCAGCAGCCCGAAGGCCAGCTGCAGGATGCCCGCCAGCAGCGCCAGCTGGACGGCCAGCAGCAGCCAGGTTTCGGAGCCGGGCAGGGCCAGGGGCGACAGGGCGGCGGCCGTGAGCAGGCTGGTCAGGGCCACCGGGCCGGTGTTGAGCTGGGCCGACGAGCCCCACAGGGCGCCGACGATGGACGGCAGCAGCGACGCGTACAGCCCCACGTAGGCGGGCAGGCCGGCGAGCTGGGCGTAGGCCAGGGCCTGGGGGATCGCCACCAGGGCTACCGTGAAGCCGACCACCAGATCGTTGCGCACGGTGGCCGCATCGAGCTGGCTGCGCCAGGCGAGGAAGGGCAGCAGGCGGCGCAGCAGCGGGGGCAGAGCAGGGGGCATGGCGGGCGTTCCGGTTCGGGCGGATCGGCGGGAATCCAAAATTTTAGCGTGCTGGCATGGCGCCGGTCACGCGGGCGGATGCCTTGACCGCGTCGGCCTTCGGTGCCACGTTAAAGAAAGGCACCTGCCGGGACGATAACCCGACAGATCAACGTGACGCGTACGTCGGATTTCCGCTTCTCCATGACCCCCGCAACTGGAATGACTCTCCCGGTGATCCACCTGATGCCGAACCTGCCCCATGTTGCCGCCGTCTGCCCGCAGGTCGCTGGCGCGATATCCGCTGCGAGGGTGCGCGCCCGTGGATAGCCGGATCATCCGGGTTGTCCTGATCTACGCGGTGTTCGCGTCGGGGTGGATCCTGTTCTCGGATCTGCTGGTGACGAGCGTGCTGTCCGACCCCCAGGCAATCCACCGGGCCAGCACGGTCAAGGGCTGGGTTTTCGTGGGGGTGACCTCGCTGCTCCTGTGGGGCCTGCTGCGGCGGCTCACGCGGTCGGGGGCCGCGGGCGTCGCGCCGGCCGAAACGCGGCCGGGGCTGGCACGCTGGCGATCACTGGTGCTGCCGCTGGTGCTCCTGTCCATCGGCGTGGTCGCGCTGGGTTACCTGAGCGTCCTCTTCATCGTGAAGCAGCATCGGGCCGAGGAATACCGTCGCATCGAGGCGATTGCCGACCTGAAGGTCGGGCAACTGGCGATGTGGGTTAACGAGCGGCAGAGCGACGCCCTGGTGATCGAGCGCAACGCCGGGCTGCGGGAGCTGCTTGCCCGGTGGCAGCGGGATAACGACGGGCGGGCCCGGGCATCGCTGCTGAGTTCCATCGAGGCGATCCGTGGCACTTACCGCTATGCCCAGGCGGCGCTGGTGGACGCGGACGGCAAGGTGGTGCTGAAGACGGGGGGCGATCTCGTGCCCGCCCCGCAGTTGCTGGATGCGGCGCGGCGGGTGGCGACCCGCCCCGATGGGCCTGCGCCTATCCGTTTTTTGGGTGATCCAGGCGACCAGGGCTCCGTGCCGGTGACCCTGGATTTCCTCGCCCGTCTGAGCATGCCTGAAGCCGGCCGCGCGGTGGCGGTGATCCTGCAGGCCGATCCGGCCGTTTTCCTCTACGAAAGCCTGAAGCGCTGGCCGGTGCCCAGCGACTCGGCCGAAACCCTGCTGCTTCAGCGGGAGAACGGCAAGCTGCGCCTGGTTTCGCCGCTGCGTCACCCGCCGTCGCCGCCTTTCGGCCAGCAGATGCCCCTCGATGACCGGGATACCCTGTCGGCGCGCATCGCCAGCGGGCCGGCGGCGCTGGGGGTGCCCATCGAGGCCGAGGATTACCGGGGCGTGCCGGTGGTGGGCATGGCCCGCGAAGTGCCAGGAACCGACTGGGTGCTGGTGGTGAAGATCGACGTCAGCGAGATCAAGGCGCCGACCAGCGGCTACATCTGGTCCATCGCCCTGGCTGCCGGCTTTGCGCTGCTCAGCATCGGCGTGGCGGCGGTGCTGCTGTCCCAGCGCCGGGCGCTGGTGATCGCGCGGGAGCGGGATGAACGCCAGACCCGTCAGTTGCGCGAGCTGCGCCTGCTCGATGCGATCGCCAACGGCTCGACCGATGCGATCTTCGCCAAGGATCAGGAAGGCCGCTATCTCTTTGCCAACCGGGAGGTGGCCCGGATCATGGGCACTACGCCGACCGGGCTGATGGGGCAGATCGACGACTCGTTCTTTCCGCCCGCCGAATCCGCCGCCATCCGTCGGCAGGACCGCGTGGTGATGGAGACCGACTCGGTTGCGACCTGGGAAGAGGCGCTGACCACCGCCCACGGCACGGTGATCTTCCAGACCACCAAGGGCCCGCTCCATGACGAGACCGGCAAGGTGCTGGGTGTGTTCGGCATCGCCCGCGACATCACCGAGCTGCGCCACGACGAGCAGGCCCTGCGGGAGCGGGAGGAGATCTTCAGCGCCATCGTCAGCCAGGCGGCCGACGGCATCGTGCTGCTGGATACCGAAACCCTGCGCTTCGTCGAGTTCAACGATGCGGCCTGTCAGGGGCTGGGGTATTCGCGCGAGGCCTTCGCGGCGCTCACGGCGCTCGACATCCAGGCGACGCTGACCCCCGAGCAGGTGAAGAGCGTGATCCGTGACCTCGTCGAGCATAAAGGGGGGCTCAACGTCGATCACCAGCATCGCTGTGCCGACGGGAGCTGCCGCGACGTGGAGCTGAGCTACCGGCCCATCGAGATCCGCGGCCGGCAGTATCTGGCCGGCGTGTGGCGCGACACCACCGAGAAGCGCCATGCCGCCGAGCAGCTGGTCAAGCTGTCGCTGGCGGTGGAGCAGAGCCCGGCCAGCGTGATCATCACCGACACCCGCGGCTGCATCGAATACGTGAATCGCGCCTTCGAGCGGACCAGCGGCTACACCTGCGACGAGGCGATCGGGCAGCGGGTCGGCTTCGTGAAGTCGGGTCAGACCCCGCCGGAAACCTACGCCGCGCTGTGGGCGGCGCTGAAGGCCGGCCAGCCGTGGGAGGGCGAGTTCATCAACCGCCGCAAGAATGGCGAGGAGAGGGTGGAGTTTGCGCGCGTCTCGCCGATCTTTCGGGACGGCGGCGAGGTGACCCACTACCTCAGCATCCAGCAGGACATCACCGAGCGCAAGCAGGTGGAGGCGGAGCTGGCCCGCTACCACGACCAGCTCGAACAGCGGGTCGCCGAGCGCACCCGCCAGCTCGAAGAGACGAATCTGATCCTTTCGCAGCGTTCTGCTGAACTCGAAGAGGCGAAGGAGCAGTCCGACGCGGCCAACCGGGCGAAGAGTGCCTTCCTCGCCAACATGAGCCACGAGATCCGTACCCCGATGAACGCCATCATCGGCCTGACCCATCTGCTGCGCCGCAGCGTGGCCGACCAGGAAGCCCAGGTTCGCCTGCAGAAGGTGAGCGACGCGGCCGGCCACCTGCTGACGATCATCAACGACATCCTCGATCTGTCGAAGATCGAGGCCGGCAAGCTGACCCTCGACGACGTGAACTTCCGCCTCGAGGACGTGGTGCGCAAGGCCTGCGCCCTGGTGGCCGACCGGGCCTACCAGAAGGGGCTCGAGCTGGTGGTGGACATGGGCGACGTGCCCGACCGGCTGCGCGGCGACGCCACCCGGCTGGGGCAGATGCTGCTCAACTACCTGGGCAATGCGGTCAAGTTCACCGAGCAGGGGGTGATCCTGCTCAGCGCCCGGATCGAGGAAGAAAACGACGATTCGGTGCTGCTGCGCTTCGAGGTCATCGATACCGGCATCGGCATCGAGCCGGAAGTCCGGCAGCGCCTGTTCAAACCCTTCGAGCAGGCCGACGGTTCCACCACCCGGCGCTTCGGTGGCACCGGGCTGGGGCTGGCGATCACCAGCCACCTGGCCCGCCTGATGGGCGGTCAGGCCGGCGTGGATAGCGAACCCGGCCGGGGCAGCAACTTCTGGCTCACCGCCCGCCTCGTCAAGGGCACCAGCAGCGTGTGGCGCACCCGTCCGCTGCCAGCGCTCCACGCGCTGGTGGTGGACGATCTGGCTGCATCCCGCCAGGTGCTGGGCTCGATGCTCACCACACTGGGGGTGCGCGTTGCCAGCACCGATTGTGGCGCCGACGCGCTGACGCAGGTCAAGAGCGCGGTGGCCGCTGGCGACCCCTACGATCTGGTGCTGGTGGACGACGGCATGCCGGGCATGGACGGCAGCATGGTCGTGGCGCAGATCGGTCAGCTGGGGCTCAGCCCGGCGCCCCGCTGCATCCTGCTCACCGTTGGCGACAGCCCTGGCAAGCGCGAGGAAGCCCGGGCCTGCGGGGCGAGCGGGGTGATCGCCAAGCCGGTCAGCCTCTCCGATCTGCACGACGCGATCCAGTCGCGCTTCAATCAGGTCTCGGCCCAGGACGCGATGCCCCTCGATCAACTCCCCGGCGAGACCGCCATCGCCCGGGATCACGCGGGTGCCCACGTGCTGCTGGTGGAAGACAGCCTGATCAACCAGGAGGTCGCCCTGTCGCTCCTCGAGGGCGTCGGCCTGAAGGTGGATGTGGCCTGTAACGGCGCCGAGGCGGTGAGCAAGGTCAGCCAGGGCGGCGCCTACGACTTGATCCTGATGGACATGCAGATGCCGGTGATGGATGGCGTCGAAGCCACCCGGACGATCCGCGGTGCAGGTTACCGGGACGTGCCCATCGTCGCGATGACCGCCAACGCCTTCGGCGAGGATCGCCAGCGCTGCCTGGACGCCGGCATGAATGACCACCTCTCCAAACCGGTGGACCCCGCTGCCCTCTACGCCGCGCTGATCCAGTGGCTGCCCCGGCGTGCGCCGGCGCCCAGCCCGGCCGCGCCGCAGCCCGAACCTGCGCCTGCGCCTGCGCCCGAACCCGCCGTCGCCCCGGCGCCGGCCGTCCCCGATGGCCCCGAACCCGACATCCGCACCCGTCTGGAGCGGGTGCCCGGCCTCGACGTGGCCTACGGCCTCAAGAACCTGCGCGGGCGGATTCCCAACTACCTGCGCCTCCTGCACAAGTTTGCCGACGGTCACGCCGACGACCCCGAGCGCATCCGCGCCGAGCTGACCGCAGGCAACCAGCCGGAGCTCCGGCGCCTGGCCCATTCCCTCAAGGGCGTGGCCGGCATGATCGGCGCGGTGGGCGTCCAGCAGCTGGCCGCCGCGCTGGAAGCCGCCATCCGCGAGGAGCATGACCTCGCCGTGGTGGCGGCCCGGCTTGAGGACGTGGCCCTTGCCCAGGCCGCCCTCGTGACCGCCATCCGGGCCCTGCCGGTCGATGTGCCGCCCGAGGCCGTCGCCCCCGACCCCGCCGCGGTCGAGCAGGCCGTGGTGCGGATCGACGCGCTCCTGGCCGACGGCAACGTGGCCGTACAGCGCATGGTGCGCGATTCCGCCGCGCTGCTGGCGGCCCGCCTGGGGGCCGACATGGGCCGCTTCGAGCAGGCGGTTGAAGGTTATGACTTCGCCGCAGCCCGGGTGATCCTGGATGCTCACAAGCCCTGATTGACCGGGCCGGGCTTTCGGTGGATGCTGGCCGGCTGTTTTTCGTCAGCCCCCGCGTTTTCCGATGACTCCGTCCCAAGCCAATCCGCCGACGCCAACGTCGTACTGGACCCTCATCCTGGCCGCCTCCGCGGTGCTGATGGTGACCGTGGGCGTGCGTCTGTCCCTCGGGCTCTACGTGTCGCCGATCAACACGGCCACCGGCATCGGCATCACCGGCATCAGCTTCGCGATGGCGGTGTCGCAGTTCGTGTGGGGGGCCTCCCAGCCGGTGTTTGGCGCCATCGCCGACCGCTACGGCCCCGCCGGATCGCTGTTCGGCGGCGCGGCACTGATGGCCCTCGGGCTCGCGCTCACGCCCTTCGTCGACAGCCAGTTTGCGCTCACCGTCACCGTCGGCCTGATGGTCGCAGCCGGCGCCGGGGCGGGCAGCTTCTCGATCCTGCTGGGCGCGGTGTCCCAGCGCCTGCCGGCTGAAAAGCGGGCGTTTGCGTCGGGCTTCATCAACGCCGGCGGTTCGTTCGGGCAGTTCGTCTTCGCGCCCCTGTCGCAGTTTTTGATCGGCGCCTACGGCTGGGTGACGGCGCTGTTCAGCCTCGCCGCGGTCACCCTGCTGACGATCCCGCTCTCGTGGCCGCTGCGCCACAAGGCCGAGCACCCGGCGGGCGGCGCGGCGGTGAGCATGAGCCTCACCGAACAGTTGCGCGTCGCCTTCCGCGACCGCAGCTACTGGTGTCTGCACGCGGGCTTCTTCACCTGCGGCTTCCACATCGCCTTCCTCGTCACCCACCTGCCCGGCGCGGTGGATCTGTGCGGCCTGCCGGCCAGCGTGTCGGCCCTGTCGCTGGCGCTGATCGGGCTCGCCAACATCGTCGGCAGCCTGTCGGCCGGGGCGCTGGGCCAGCGTTACCGGATGAAGTGGCTGCTGGTGTGGATGTACGCCTCCCGGGCAGTGATGGTGGGCATCTATCTCATTTCGCCCAAGACGGACCTGACCTTTTACGTCTTCGCCATTGGCCTGGGCCTCACCTGGCTCGCCACCGTGCCGCCCACCGCCGGGCTGGTGGGCAAGCTGTTCGGCCTGCGCTACCTGGGCACGCTGTTCGGGCTCACGCTGCTGTCCCACCAGATCGGCGCCTTCTTTGGCGCCTGGCTGGGTGGCATCGCGCTGGTGGAATCCGGCAACTATGACTGGATGTGGTACGCCGACATGGTGCTGGCGGGCCTCGCCGCGCTGGTCAACCTGCCGATCCGCGAGGAAAAGCTCCAGCCCGCCGCCTGCGGCGTCCGCTGATCATTCGCCCTGCCGCCGGAAGGGCAGGTGCTCGGTGAGCTCGTCCAGATAGCCATCCACCCCGTTGCGCTCCTGGGCCAGGAAACGTCGCACCGCATCCCGGAAGCGCGGGTCGGCGATCCAGTGGGCGGAGGTGGTGCGCACCGGCTCCAGCCCGCGCGAGAGCTTGTGCTCGCCCTGGGCGCCGCCCTCGAAACGGGCGAGGCCCTGCTGGATCGCGTAGTCGATGGCCTGGTAGTAGCAGGCCTCGAAGTGCAGGCAGGGGATGAATTCGGTCGCGCCCCAGTAGCGGCCGTAGAGCGCCTCGGCATCCTGTAGAAAGAGGCTGGCTGCCACCGGCTGGCCAACGCGTTCGGCGATCATCAGCACGCAGGACTCGGGCCGGGCGTGGTGGAAATCCTCGAAGAAGCGCAGCGTGAGATAGGGCGACGAGCGGTGCTCGGCGTAGGTGCGGCAGTAGCAGGCGTGGAAGAACGCCCAGTCGTCCGCGCCGATGGCCGCGCCCCGCAGCACCCGGAAAGTCACCCCCGCATCCGCCACCTTGCGCCGCTCCTGGCGGATCTTCTTGCGCTTGGGCTGGGCGAGGCGGGCGAGGAAGTCGTCGAAATCCCGGTAGCCGGCGTTCTGCCAGTGAAACTGCACCCCGTGGCGGATCTCCAGCCCGGCCTCGGCGAGCCAGCCGGTTTCCTCTTCGGTGGGGAAGAGCACGTGCAGCGACGATGCGCCGGAATCCCGCACCTGTTCGATCACCCGGCTGATCAGCGCCCGCCGGCTTGCCTCATCCACCCCCAGCACCCGCAGGCCCGGCACCGGCGTGAAGGGCAGGGCCGACAGCCACTTGGGGTAGTAATCCAGCCCGTGGCGTCGGTAGGCGTCGGCCCATGCCCAGTCGAACACGTATTCGCCGTAGGAGTGGTGCTTGAGGTACATCGGCATCGCCGCCAGCAGCCGCGGGCCGTCCCACAGCGCCGCGTGCTGCGGCACCCATCCGGTGCCCGGCGCCACGCAGCCGCTGGTTTCCAGCGCCGCCAGAAAGGCGTGGGACAGGCAGGGCTGATCGCCAGCGAGGGCATCCCACTGATCGGCGGGGATCTCGGCGATGGCGGGGTGGAGGCGGAAATCGTGGAGCACCGTGGTGTCGCGGTCGGTAAAGACAGGCGCTTACTGTTGCCAATGGTGGCCCGTCGTCGGGTTGCAGACGTCTTAGTTGCCTGATTGCGTCCAGCGCTCCGTGCCGATGTCGTAGTGGTAGGTGGTGGGGCGGGCTCTGCCCGGCAGTCCATTGCGGTCGAGCCTGATCAGCGGGCGGCTGAAGCGCAGTTGAAAGCCGGCCGACGTGCCGAGGACGCTGACGTAGCGGCTCGGTGCGGCAGCGTCGTCGTCGTCGTCGAGCGCCACGCCGTCGATATTGCCGACCAGACGCGGCAGGCCGTGCTCGCGCAGGAAGAATACCTGTGTTCCGTAGTGAAACTCGGCAGCGAAATCCACCAGGATGACCTGGCTGCCGGAGCGGGGTAGGGCGAAGACGGTGAGGTTCGCGGTGTACGCGTCGCCGCCGCCGAACGGGCTGCGGAAGCGAATGTGCTCGCCGTTCGGATCGTGATGCACGGCGATCAGGCGCAGCCCCGGGTTCTTGCCGCGATCCATCTCCGGATCCCGGCAGATGGCCAGGATCAGGCCTTGAACTGCTTGGCGTGCGACCCGGCAGTCGGTTAGGCCTAGGCGGCTGCCATCAAAACCCACTGCGTCGGCCGGTGCTAGTCGGGCGGCCGGAGCGGTGATGGGACGGGCGGGCGCAGGCGGAGCGTCGGGCCGTGCGTCTTCCGCGGAAAGGCTTGTGGCAATGATCACGCCTAACAGGGAGGCAAGGCGATTCATCGAGTGCGGGCTCATCCGGCGATCTCTTTGTGGAGTGGGCATTCACCAAATACGCGGAGGGGGCTCAGCCGGTTTGCCAGGCCGAGCCCCGCCTGGGCTTTGGTGCGGATTTCAAAGTGGAGGTGCTGGTCGTTCGCGGGCATCCCCTTGGCGTTTCCGCTTTCCCCCGATGCCGCGATTTGATCGTTACCTTTGACGGCATCGTCCTCACGCACGAATACCTTGAACAAATGGGCATAAAACGCGTACAGCGTGGCCTCCTCGAACTCGAACTCGAGGCATAACTGCAGGCCGTAGTCGCCTTTGTCCCGCACGAAAGCCACGCGTCCGTCGGCGATGGCGTAAACGGGGGTCTGGACTCTGGCCGCAAAATCCCAGCCTTGATGCGGTTTGGGCGTGCCGTCAGCGAACTTGCGCACCATGCCGAAGGTGTTGTTGGTCGAGCATCGACGGATGATGTTGCTTTGCAGCGGCCAGAAGATCGTCGTCATGTCCTGCTCCTTTTGGAGTGATGGCGGGGATGGCTTTCCCCGGGATGAGTGCATGCAATCAATTTATGTCATATCGCGTGCGAATTCCATGTCCGGATTGCGGGGTTCCGCCCGTTGATCGATGTGCGCGAGCGGGGCCTGGGCGCTGGCTGCTGCGTGCGGGGCGGATCGTGACTGGGCGCCTGCGGTATAGTGTCGCCCCATGAAAACCCCACTTTGCGTCGCTGTCGCCCAGATCAATGCCGTCGTGGGCGACATCTCCGGCAATGCGCGCCGGATACTGGAAGCGGTGACCCGGGCCAAGGCCGCGGGCGCCGATGTGGTCCTCACCCCTGAACTCGCCCTGTGCGGCTACCCGGCCGAGGATCTGCTCCTGCGGCCGGCCTTCATCGACACCTGCGCCGATGAGCTGGCGGCCCTCGCCACCCAGGTGCAGGGCATCACCGTGCTGGTCGGCTATCCGGCCCTTTACGGCGGCGAGCGCTACAACGCCGCCGCGGTGATCCGCGACGGGCGCATCACCCACACCTACTTCAAGCATCGCCTGCCCAACTACGAGGTGTTCGACGAAGAGCGCTACTTCGAGCCCGGCACTGAAGCCTGCGTGTTCGAGCTGAAGGGCGTGAAGATCGGCGTGAACATCTGCGCCGACGTGTGGGAAGCCGGCGCCGCCGACGGTGCCCGCGAAGCCGGCGCCGAGCTGCTGCTGGTGCTCAACGCCTCGCCCTTCCACATGAACAAGCAGCAGCTGCGTTACGACGTGCTGCGCGAGCGCATCGCCGATACCGGCCTGCCGGTGGCCTATTGCAACCTGGTGGGCGGGCAGGATGAGCTGGTCTTCGACGGCGGCTCCTTCGCCCTCGACGAGGACGGCACGCTGGCCTGGCAGGGCGCGATGTTTGCCGAGGCGCTGTCGCTGCTGCACTTCGCCGACGGCCGCTGGCAGGAGCGCAGCGTGCCCGCCGAACGCCCCGTCGAGGCCGACGTGTATCAGGCGCTGGTGCTGGGCGTGCGCGACTATCTGGGCAAGAACGGCTTCCCGGGTGCGCTGATCGGCCTCTCCGGCGGCGTGGATTCGGCGCTCACCCTGGCCATTGCCGTGGATGCGCTGGGCGCCGACAAGGTGCGTGCCGTGATGATGCCGTCGCCTTATACGGCCCAGATGAGCTTGGATGATTCCCGCGAGATGGTCCGCCGCATCGGCGTGCGCTACGACGAGATCGCCATCGAGCCGGCGATGAAGACCTTCGCCGCGATGCTGGCGCCGCAGTTTGCCGGCCTGCCCGAGGATACGACCGAGGAGAACCTCCAGTCGCGCATCCGCGGGATGATTCTGATGGCGCTCTCCAACAAGACCGGCGCCATCGTGCTCACCACCGGCAACAAGAGCGAGATGGCCACCGGCTACGCCACGCTCTACGGCGACATGGCGGGCGGTTTCGCGGTCATCAAGGACATCTACAAGACCTTCGTCTATCGCCTGTGCGCCTGGCGCAACGCCCAGCCCGGCGGCCCGGTGATCCCCGACAACATCCTCACCCGTCCGCCTTCGGCCGAGCTCAAGCCCGACCAGTGCGACCAGGATTCCCTGCCGCCCTACGAGGTGCTCGACGCCATCATCGCCGCCTACATGGAAGACGACCTCTCGCCCCGCGAGATCGTCGCCCAGGGCTACCCGGAGGTGGACGTTTACCGCGCCGTGGCGATGCTCCGCCGCAACGAGTACAAGCGCCGCCAGTCGCCGCCGGGGGTGCGCGTCACCCAGCGCGGCTTCGGCAAGGACTGGCGTTACCCGATCACGTCCCGCTACCGCGACGCCTGAACCTTCCCGTCCGCATCCCGATGGCCCGGCCTTTCGGGCTAGAATGCAGAATCGTTTCCTGGAGACCGCCAATGAAAAAAATCGAAGCCGTGATCAAGCCCTTCAAGCTGGATGAAGTCCGCGAGGCCCTGTCCGAAGTCGGCATCACCGGCCTGACCGTCACCGAAGTGAAGGGTTTTGGCCGGCAGAAGGGTCACACCGAGCTCTACCGCGGCGCCGAATACGTCGTGGATTTCCTGCCCAAGATCAAGATCGAGGTGGTGGTTGCCGGCGACGTGGTCGAGCAGGCCGTGGACGCCATCATCAAGGCCGCCCGCACCGGCAAGATCGGCGACGGCAAGATCTTCGTGATGCCGGTCGAGCAGGTCGTCCGCATCCGCACCGGTGAGACCAACGAATCGGCGATCTGATCTGCACACAGATCAGCCCAAGGCAGAAGGCCCGGTCATGCACCGGGCCTTCTGCTTTCCGGCGCCCCGCGAGGGCGCGCCGGAGCCTAGAGCTTGAGCGCCTTCCAAGTCGTCGGACCGACTTCGCCGTCGGCGACGAGTCCTTGGTCGGCCTGGAAGCGTGCCACCGCATGGGCCGTCTGGGGCCCGTAGATGCCGTCCGCCGGCCCCACGGCGTAGCCAAGTACGTTTAGGCGTTCCTGGACCTGCGTGACCCGAGGCGCGCGCGTCAGCGGCTGGGTTAGGCGGATCACCTTGGCGGGTGGTGTGGGCGAAATGTCCTCGTCGCCGCGGTAGTAGCGGATGCCCGGAATCATCACCCCCACGTCCCAGCGCCGGCCGCTGGCCGTGCCACGGATCACGCCAGTCTTGCTGCTGTGGGCCTCGATCGTGCCGCCCGCGCCATCGGAAAAGGCGATGTGGCCGATGGCGCCGGGCAGCGGGTAGCGCAGCAGGATCGCGCCAGCGGTGACCAGCGCGTCGGCGACCGGCACCGTGATGCCGGCTGCTCTGGCCTGTTGCGCCCAGTAGCCGGTGTAGGCGTCGGCGTGGAGGGGGTCGTGACGGGGCTCGGTGCCGAACAGGATGCCCGCCCGCTGGTAAACGCACCACGATACGAACTCGGCGCAATCCCACGGCCCCTTCCAGCCGGCGTCGCTCATTGGCGCGCGGGCGCCGAGGATGTATTGCTCGCCTTCGTGCTTGAAGGCGAGTTCGAGAATGTCAGTGCCGGTGATCTCCTGACCGTCTTTCTGCAGGGCGACGGGTATTTCGATCGGACTGAGGGTACTGTTGATGTTCTTGGGCCAGCTCGGCTGGCTTGGAAAACCGGGTTGTTGCGGCCATCCGGCCTGGCTAGGCCAGCCTGCGCTGCTTTCGGCGGTGGCCAGCGTGGTTTTCTGTTTTTTCATGGCTCGCTCCTCAAGGGTGGATTGCTACTTTTGGGTGTCGGCAGGCTTCTTGTCGTCCTTGGCTTTGGCGGTTGCGCTGTCGGTCTTCAATTGCCGCTCAATGAGCGCCTCAAATCCGTCGGCTAGGTTGCGTGCGGCAAGGCCGGTCGAGAAGAAGCGGCTCAGGCCGTAGTCGATTGACTGCGCCTGGGTGGATGCGCTGAACTGACCAAAGACCGAGTACGCGTCCACTTCCCGCGAATCCTCCGGGTTTTCCATCGGCTTGCCATCGACTCCGTTGCTTGTAGTCGACTGCCCGTCGACGCCGGTCTGGTCACGCGCCGTGAGTCGCGCACTGCCACCGCTGGCGTTCCAGTCCATTGTCGGAATGATTGCGATGTCGCGACCCGAGTAGCCAATGGTGAAGTTCGGCCCCTGCTCGGATGTTGTCGTCTGAACGCTGATGCCGATCCCCACGGTCATGCTCTGGCCATAGACGAGGCGGCGGACATGGTGTTGTTCTGGAGGCTTTCCCAGGGCTGAGGGTGGCTGCGGTTTCTGGCCCTCGTTTGTGGCGTTGGTTTGCTTGTTGGCGGTGTGCTCGGTTGTTGAGGTGTTCTTGGGCTTTGCGGCCGGCGCAGGGGCTGAGTTGGCCGTTTCCTTCTTGTCACATTCGTCGTTGTCCGCCGGGACTGTGTTTGCCAAGCCCCTCCGATAGCCGTTGGCCAAGTGCGACGCCGCGATGCCGGTCGCGAAGAAGCGATCGAGCTTGACATGGCCTTTCTGGCTCTTTGCTGCAGTCGCGTCGGTGCTGCTCCCGCCGAGGAGCGCCCAGTCGCCCTTGCTGGTGAACTGGCCGAAGACAGAAAGCGCATCGCGCTTGTCGCTGCAGGTCTTGGACCATGCGGTGATCTCCTGAACCGATCCATCCGTCGTTACGGCCACCGGGACGATGGCGAGATTCTTGTCCTTGTATCCGAGCGTGAAATCGAAGCCCTGGGTGTCGGGCGTGGCGTTGACTGACATGCCGAAGGTTGTGGCACTGCCGAAGATCAGTGGCGTTCCCGATGAAGCGCAGGCGCATAGACCGAGAACGGGCAAGAGTGCGATCAGACGTGGGGCTGTGTTCATGATGTGTTTCCTCCTGTCAGTGGGTGTTGGGGCTCACGACACAGACCCCGTTGGTGGACGCTTGCAGACGTCTGGCTGCTTCGAGATGTTCGGCCTCGCTAACCCAGATCACCAGCCTGCATTCCGGCCCGAGGGAAGCCCAGCTCTGCCGCGTGATACCAGCGCTCCAGCCCATCGGTGTCGAGGTGATGCCCAAGCCTTGTATTTCGGCGACATGGCTCGTTGTAGGCCCGTCTACGACCACGCTCAAAACGCCCCACCGATGCTCAAGCCGGACTTCACCTGAAGGGGAGTCAATACGGACACTCGCACAGCCAGCGGTGATAAATGCGACGAGTAGGGGTAACACAAGCCTGTACATCCTGCGAGTCTCCCTCTAGCGGTTTGGAATTAGTGAGGTGTTTTGAATATAGATGTCGGATACGCTAATCGCATCCTAATTTTTTGAGGCACGTGGTTCCGGGTCTGCCGGGCTGGAGTCCTCTGCGAGTGAGGGCTTTTGATAGAATCGCGGCTTTCGTCTTCACCCGGATCTCCGCCATGGCTTCTACCGTCCGCACCCGCTTCGCCCCCAGCCCCACCGGCTACCTGCACATCGGGGGGGCGCGCACGGCGCTGTTCTCGTGGGCCTACGCCCGTCGTCACGGCGGCACCTTCATCCTGCGCATCGAGGACACCGACGTAGCCCGCTCCACGCCCGAAGCCGTCCAGGCCATCCTCGACGGCATGAGCTGGCTCGACCTGAACTGGGACGAAGGCCCGTTCTACCAGATGCAGCGGATGGACCGGTACAAGGAAGTCATCCAGCAGATGCTGGCCGCCGGCACCGCCTACCCCTGCTACATGCCGCCCGAAGAGCTCGACGCCCTGCGGGAGGCCCAGCGCGCCCGCGGCGAGAAGCCCCGTTACGACGGCCGCTGGCGTCCCGAGGCGGGCAAGGAGCTGCCCGAGCCGCCCGCCGGCGTGTCGCCCGTGATCCGCTTCAAGAACCCGACTGACGGTGTGGTCGCCTGGGACGATCTGGTGAAAGGCCGCATCGAGATCGGCAACGCCGAGATGGACGACCTCATCATCGCCCGCGCCGACGGCACGCCCACCTACAATTTCTGCGTGGTGGTGGACGACTGGGACATGGGCATCACCCAGGTCATCCGCGGCGACGATCACGTGAACAACACCCCGCGCCAGATCAACATCCTCAAGGCCCTGGGCGCCACTGTGCCCCAGTACGCCCACCTGTCGATGATCCTCGGCGACGACGGCCAGAAGCTCTCCAAGCGCCACGGCGCGGTGAGCGTCACCCAGTACGACGACGACGGCTACCTGCCCGAAGCCGTCATCAACTACCTGGCCCGCCTGGGCTGGAGCCACGGCGACGACGAGATCTTCTCCCGCGAGCAGCTGGTGGAATGGTTCGGCCTGGACCACATCACCCCGTCCGCCGCCCAGTTCAACACCGAAAAGCTCAAGTGGCTCAACGCCCACTACATCAAGCAGACCGACAACGCCCGGCTGGCCGCGGATGTGTCGCGCCGGCTCGCCCAGCGCGGTGTCGATCCGGAAACCGGCCCGGCGCTCGAGGCGCTGATCGCCCTGTACAAGGATCGCGTGTCCACCCTCGTCGAACTCGCCGACGCCGCCGAGCCCTTCTACATCGACCTGCACCCGGCGCCCGAGCTCATCGCCCAGCATCTCACCGACGCCGCCCGCACCGCGCTCGCCACCCTGCGCGGCAAGCTGGCCGACGTGGCCTGGGAGAAGGCGCTGCTGAGCGGCGCGATCAAGGAAACCTGCACCGCCCACGGTATGAAGATGCCCCAGGTGGCGATTCCCCTGCGCGTCGCGCTGCTGGGTCAGCCGCAGACGCCGTCCATCGACGCGGTGCTCGAAACCATGGGCCGCGAGCTGGTGCTGGCGCGGCTGGATCGGGTGCTGTAAGCCCGGCCGTCGACAGGCGTTCGACAAGTAAAAAGCGCGGCCCTCGGGTCGCGCTTTTTGCTTGGGGCGGCCGCTTTGCGAGTCGGCCGGGGGAGGATCAGAAGTCCGCGCTGCGGCGGGGTTGTTCGGCACCGGCGACGATCTGGCCGTTGCGCACCCGCACCGGGTCGCCCACGCGCCACACCGGCGCGCTCTGCTGCTCGATCACCCGGCGGGTGCCGTCTTCGAGCTTCACGGTGATCTGGTAGTGGCTGATGGTGCGGTAGCGGCGCTCGGCCTCGTTGCCAGCCAGGCCGCCCAGCACCGCACCGCCGATGCGGGCGATCTGCTTGCCGGAGCCTTCACCCACCTGGTGGCCCAGCACGCCGCCGAGGATCGCCCCGCCGATCGCGCCGATGCCGCTGCCTTCACCCTTCTGCTGGATCGCCTCGATGTGCTCGATCACGCCACAGTCGCGGCAGACGGGGGGCGGCGCAGGAGGCGCATCCGCCACCCGGCGGCCGGCGTGTTCGCCCGGGGGCGGTGCGTCGCGAGGTGCAGGCACTGCGTCGGCCGGCGGCGGATCGCCGATGACGGCGGCCTGGGCTGGCTTGGGATGGGGCTTGGGTTTAGGGGGCGCCGTCTTGGCCGGGGTGGGCGCGACGTGCTCTGCCTTGGAAGCGGGCGGCTCGGGTTTGGTCTCGACTGCGGGCGCCGGCGCCGGAGCAGGTTCGGCGGCTGCGATGGGCGGGGGCGCCTCGATCGGCTTGATGGGCGTTGCGGGGGCGGTCACCACGCTCTCGGGGGCGGCGGGCTTGCTGAAGTCAGGCAGGACGCCCGCCAGCTTGGCGACGCCGGCCAGGCTGACGGCGGTGACGGATGCGGCGGCCACCCACAACATCGGGTGCAGGCCGGGTTTGTTCGGGGTCGTGCTCATGGTGGGTTCTCCGTTCGAGTTGACAGCTTAACGCTGCAACCCGGGTATGGCGCACCGTGGCAAAGGCCGCTTACAAAATCATCCGGTATGACGTGTGGGCCTAGTCTTCGCTGCCGGCGCCGGGACGCGGCGGTTTGAGCAAGTAGCGGGCCGGGTCGAGTGCGTCGACGAGATCCCGCTCGAGGGGCAGCGGATCGCCATTGATCTGGCTGGCCAGCAGCTCGCCGACCAGGCTTGCCCACACCAGCCCGCGGGCGCCAAAGCCGGTCGCAGCAAACAGCCCGGGCTGGCGGGGGATGTCGGCCAGTGGCGTGGTCCGTTCGGCGTTTGCCACCGCCGGCACCGCGCCGACCATCGGCAGACGATCCGGTGAGGCAGGACGGAAGCCCACCCGGCCGTCGAGGCTGGCCGGATCGAAGGGGGCTGAGAAGCCGGGCAGGATGAAGTCCAGCTTGGTGAGGTTCTCGCGGTGCTCGGCCTCACGCAGTTCGGTGCCATCGTCGTCGGCGATGAAGGTGGCGCCGGCGCAGCGGACGCCGTCCACCTCGGGACTCACGTAGCCCAGCCGGCACACCACGACCTCCGGCGCACTGTCGGGCGTGGCAGGTAGATGCGACACCTGGCCGCGGGCCGGCCGCACGGGCAGGCTGGCGGCTTCGGGGATGGCGCGGATGCCGACGCCGTTGGCGAGCACCATCACCGCCGCCCGGGCAATCTCGGCGCCGGATTCGTCGAAGGCGAGCCAGTCGTCGCCGCGCCTTTCGAGCCGGGCCAGACGGCGGCCGAACACAGTGGTGATGCGGTCGCCGCCCGCCGCCAGATTGGCCGCGCAAAGGGTTGGCGGCTGGATCCACCCGCCCTGCGGAAACCACCAGCCCCCCTGCGCCATCGGCCAGTTGGCGAGGCGTGAGGCCTCGTCCCGATCGGCGAAGCGCAGGTAGTCGGTGGGGTACTGGTGGGTGTCGACGACGGCCTGCATCTTGGCGGCCTGCTTGTCGTCGCGGGCCAGATGGAGCACGCCAGTGGGCGCCCAGCGAACCGGGTGGCCAGCTTCGGCGAGGCGGGCGAGGTGATGCCGGCCGTACAGGAAGCCGGCCCGGGTGATGCGGGCGAGGCGGTTGTCGTCGAGGCTGGGCAGGGGCCGGAACACGCCGGCCCGGTTGCCCGAGGCGCCCTGTCCGGGACCGTCGGCTTCGTCGATCACGGTGACCTGCCATCCGCGGGCGGCGAGGCGTTCGGCCACCGATGTTCCGGCGACTCCGGCGCCGATCACCAGCGCCCGGCGGGGTTGGTCCTGGTTGGCGGCGGGGGCATCCGCACGGTGGCCGGTGAGCATCTCGCGCTTGCCGCCAAAGCCAGCGCGCCGCTCCAGCGTGAAGCCGGCGGTCTCAAGACCACGGCGGACATTGCCGTTAACCGACCAGGTTGCCAGCGTGGCCCCCGATGCGGCCAGGCGGGCGAGCTGCGCAAACACGGCCGGCGACCACAGATCAGGGTTGCGGGCGGGGGAGAAACCGTCGAGGAAGAAGGCGTCGGCTGCCGCGTGCAACTGGGGCAGCGCGTCGACGGCATCGCCAAAAATGAGCGTCAGCACGACCCGCCCGCCGTCCAGATGCAGCCGGTGTACGCCCGGCGTTAGCGCCGGCCAGTGGCGCTGCAGTTCGCCGGCCAGCGGGGCGAGTTCGGGCCAGGCTGCGTGCAGGCGTGCCAGGTCGTCGGCGCAGAAGGGGTGCTTCTCCACCGAAACGAAATGGAGCTGCGCGCAACGCGCCGGATCGCTGCGCCAGGCGTCCCAGGTGGCGAGGAAGTTCAGGCCGAGGCCAAAGCCCGTCTCGATGATGGTGAAGCGCTCGCGCCCGATCCAGCGCGAAGGAAGCCTGTTGCCATCCAGGAAGACCTGCCGCGCCTGCCCGAGTCCGCCCGAGGTGGTGTGATAGACGTCGTCATAGGTGGGCGAGTAAGGTGTGTTGTCGTCGGTCAGGACGATCCGGGCGGGGACGATGGGGTGAAACATGGGCAGTCTTGGGGGGGGAGGGTCGGTCTGCGGGTACGCTTTTGGTGCGCCGCAGCAGGCTGGTTCGTGATAAATTTGACAGGTTTTTGCAAGGCTGCATGCGGCCGGCCAGCGGTGCCGGAGGAATCTGGAACTCGGGGGCTCTGGCGTTGGTTGTTTGTGCTTGCTTCGGTGGGTTGAGCGTTCGGACGTTGCGCGAAAGGATGCCGGCATGACCCGGCCCGACGTGGCCATCCTGATGGGCACCTACGAGGGGCCGGAATTCTTCGGGCGCCAACTCGAATCCATTATTGCCCAGACCGTCACCGGCTGGAAACTCTGGATTTCCGACGATTCTTCCTCGACTGTCATGCGCGATGCGCTCTGTGATTACGCGGGAGCGCTTTCCGGGCGCGTGCAGTGCGATGCGGGGCCGAAGGGTGGGTTCGTGGCGAACTTCCTGCACCTGGCGTGCCGTGCCGATATCGACGCGCGTTACTTCGCCTTCGCCGATCAGGACGACATCTGGGATGCGGACAAGCTCGAGCGGGCCCTGGCCTGGCTCGAAACCGTGCCGGAGTCGGTGCCCGCGCTTTACTGCGGGCGGGTCCGGCTGGTGGATCGGGATGGCCGCGAGCTGGGTCTGTCGCCGCTGTTTGCAAGGCCGCCGGCGTTCCGCAATGCCCTGGTGCAGAGCATTGCCGGGGGCAATACGATGGTCTTCAATGCGGCCGCGCGGCGCCTTCTGATGAAGGCCGGCGCCGACGTAAATGTGGCAGTGCACGATTGGTGGATTTACCTCGTCGTCTCGGGGTGTGGCGGTGTGGTCAGGTATGATGCCTGCCCATCGCTGTCTTACCGTCAGCATGAAGGCAATGTCATCGGTGGCAATTTCACCTGGGTTGCCATGGCGTCCCGAGTGCTTCGGGCGCTGGGCGGTGGTCAGCAGAAATGGCACGACGGCAACCTGCGGGCGCTGGCGCGGCTGTCAGATAGCCTCACGCCCGAGAGTCGGGCTTGCCTGGCGGCATTCGAGGGGGGGGCGCGGCCGGTGGCTGGTGCCACGTGTGGCTGGGTTTTTGCGCGCGGGCGTGTATCGCCAGACATGGCGCGGAAGCCTCAGCCTGTTTGCGCTGGCACTGCTGGGGCGGCTCTGAGCGTCGGATGAATTGAAGAGGCGCGCGGCCTGATGCGGGCTGCTGCGATACAAGAAAGAAAACGGATTCTTGCTGTGGGTTTGATTTTGGTAAATAGCGCGTTGTCGGGAAGCGCTGCGGAGGCGTGCTGCTGATGCGGGCTTTCTCGATCAGTCCGGGCGAGTTGATCGCCTCCGTGGTCCGAAACCGGGCCCTCATTGCCGCGCTGGTGAAGCGGGAAGTCATCGGCCGCTATCGGGGTTCGATGCTCGGCATCCTGTGGTCCTTCTTCAATCCGGTGTTCATGCTGGCGGTGTACACCTTCGTGTTCAGCGTGGTGTTCAAGGCGCGCTGGGGGGCGGGCAGCGACTCGAAGACCGAGTTCGCGCTGGTGCTGTTCACCGGGATGCTGGTGTTCGGCCTGTTCTCCGAGTGCGTGACGCGCGCGCCGGGTCTGATCCTCGCCAATGCCAATTACGTCAAGAAGGTGATCTTTCCGCTGGAGATCTTGCCGTGGGTGGCGTTGGGCTCATCGGTCTTTCACATGCTCATCAGCCTCGGCGTGTGGCTGCTGTTCTACGTGCCGCTGTTCGGGGTGCCTGGCATCACGGCGCTGCTGTTTCCCGTGGTGCTGCTGCCGTTGGTGCTGCTCACGCTGGGCCTGTCGTGGTTCCTCGCCTCGCTGGGGGTGTATCTGCGTGACGTGTCGCAGCTTATCGGCATCCTCACCACCGCATTGATGTTCCTGTCGCCGATCTTCTTTCCGGTCACCGCCCTGCCCGAGGAGTTTCGTCCGCTGCTCAACCTCAATCCGCTCACGCCGGCCATCGAGAGTGCCCGGGATGTGCTGATCTGGGGGCGCGAGCCCGATTGGACGCTGCTCGGCGCGAGCCTGGCGGCGAGCACGCTGGTGGCGTGGCTGGGTTTTGCGTGGTTCCAGAAGACGCGGAAGGGGTTCGCCGATGTCCTCTAGATCCGTCGTCCTGACCCTTGACGACGTGGGCAAGTGCTACCAGACCTACGCCAATCCGAGGGATCGTCTCAAGCAGTTCATCCTGCCCCGGGCCCATCGCATGCTGGGCCTGCACCCGAAGCACTACGCCCACGACTTCTGGGCCCTGCGCCACATCTCGCTGGAGCTCGAAAAGGGCGAGTCGGTGGGCATCGTCGGCAAGAACGGCAGCGGCAAGAGCACCTTGCTGCAGATCGTCACCGGCGTGCTGTCGCCCACGGAAGGCCGCGTCGAGACCCGCGGGCGGATCGCGGCGCTGCTCGAGCTCGGCTCTGGCTTCAATCACGAATTCACTGGCCGCGAGAACGTCTTCCTCAACGGCGCCCTGCTGGGTTTCAGCCAGGCCGAGATCGAGGCCCGCTTCGACGACATCGCCGGCTTTGCCGACATCGGCGAGTTCATCGACCAACCGGTCAAGACCTACTCCAGCGGGATGTTCGTGCGCCTGGCCTTTGCGGTGCAGGTGCAGCTGGAGCCGGACATCCTGATCGTCGACGAAGCTCTCGCGGTGGGCGACGCGCTGTTCCAGAAGCGCTGCTACCAGCGGCTCGAACGCTTCCTGTCGAGTGGCGGCACGCTGCTGTTCGTCTCCCACGACCAGGAAGTGGTACGCACCCTCACGTCCCGTTCGGTGCTGCTTGATGGCGGCCACTGCCGTTCCATCGGCCCGTCGTCCGAGATCGTCCTCGAATATCGCCGGCGCCTCCACGAAGAGGAAGTCCGCTACGCCAGCACCCACAAGCCGCAGCCCGAAGCGCCGGCCGAATCCGCCAATGTCGCGGCGCCGGTGCCCGAGGTGGTGGAAGATAAATCCTCCTTTGGCGATTTCGACGCCTACATCAAGCGCGTGGATGTCTTCGTGAACGGCAGCCCTTCGCTTGGCACCGTGCACCCCGACGACGAGATCCGGGTGAGCATCACCTACCACTTCGTGAAGCCCCAGACCCGGCTGTCCTTCGGCATCCGCCTGCGCAACCGCGAGGGCGTCAAGGTGTATTCCGGTGGCACCTTCGCGGCCGATCTGAATGCCGCCCAGGGCAACCCGGGCTACGAGGGCGTGTGGCACAAGAAGTTCGAGGCGGGCGAGGAGTTCGTCGTGGACATGACTTTCCGCTGCCTGCTGGGCGAAGGCTTTTATGAGGTGCAGGCCTACGTCTGCGAGGAGGAGATGTTCATGCCCGGCTACCAGCGAATGCTGCACTGGAAGGACGAAGCGGCCTTCTTCAACGTGGCGATGGACCGACTGAAGCGCTGGTATGGCGGTGTCTGCGACATCCAGCTCAACTACGCGTTTTCCAAGTAGATGATGACTGCCGATTACCTTGATTCGCTGGGCGAAGCGGTCTTCAACGCGCTGGGCGTGTGCCGCGTCGGGCTGGCGGGCGATGCGGCCGCGCTTGCCGGACGCCTCGCCGCCCGCGGCATGGCCTGCCCGGCGGCCGGCCCGCGGGATGCGTGGGTGATCGTCACCACGCTCGACGAGCTGGTTCGTGGCGAGGTGATCCCCGCCGATGCCGGCGCCCATCCGGCCTTTGTGGTGTGTCGCGATGCCGCCACCGACGGCGTCGCGCCGCTGCGGGCGCGGGTCGAGGCTGCGATGATCGGCCGTGGCTACATCAAGCACCCTGCCACCACCGAACTCTTCGGCTATGCCCGGCTCGACGCCAGCAACACCGAATGCTGGGCCCTGTTCGACTACCGGCCGCCGGTGTTTGCCGACGGCGACACCCCCGACCGGCTAAAGCGCGAGCGCGACCTGCACAGCGACATGCTCCGCGAAGCCGGCGTGCGCTCCGACGCCCACGTGGTGCGCTACCAGCTTGCGGCAACGCTCATTCGTCCGGGTGACACCGTGCTCGACGCTGCTTGCGGTCTCGGCTACGGCAGCCACGTGCTGGCCAGCCTGTCGCCGGCGGCGCGGATCACCGGCATCGATCTCTCCGACTGGGCCGTGGATTTCGCCCGGCGCAACTACGCCAGTGATCGCGTCGACTTCCGCTGCGGCTCGCTGCCCGAAGCGCTGGTCGACGTAGCGGACGCCTCCGTCGATTTCGTGGTGTCCCTCGAAACGCTGGAGCACGTGACCGACCCGCAAGCCCTGCTGGCGGCTTTCGAGCGCGTGCTCAAGCCCGGCGGGCGGATCTTCGTGAGCGTGCCCAACGACTGGGCCGACGAGACCGGCGAAGACCCGAATCCCCATCATCTGCACGTATACGACTGGGCGCGGGTGCGCGACGAGCTCGCCGCGCACTTCGTGGTGGAATCCGCCTGGAGCCTTACCGCCAGCGGCTGCAAGACCGGCGCCGACCGCGTCTGGCGCCCCCAGCCCCGCAAGCTCGACGCCGTCGGGCTGGATGCCGCTGCCACCACTGAAGGCGAATGGTGGCTGGTGTGCGCCAGCAAGTCGCCCCTGGTTGACGCACCGCAGCCCTACGACGAGACCGTCCACGCCGGCTTCGAAGGCAAGACCCACCTCGTCGATTTTGCCGAGCACTACGACCGCCCGTGGCTGGTCCATGCGATGGTCGAGCTACCCTGGCGCATCCGCGACAAACCCGCGCTGCTGCTGCTTGCGCAGGATGTGGTGGCCGGCGCCCGCGCTGGCTCCGCCGATCTGGGCGCCGGGCTCACCGTCACCGGCTGGCGGATTCTCGAAGACGCCGGCCCCGCTGGCGCGGCCGCCGACGACTGGCTCGCCCGGGTTGGTGCCTATCTCGACGCCGGCCACGCCGACGCCAACCCCCACGTGCGTCGCTGGTGCGTGTCGCTGGATTACCTGCGCGCGCGCTTCCTCGAAGCCCGAGGCGATGCGGCCGGCGCCGATGCCGCCTATCAGGCAGTGGTGGACGCCGACGTGCTGCACATCACGCCCACTCTTGGTACCAAGCAGGCCGACGCCGCCCTGCGCGCCGGTGTGCTGGCCTTCCGCGAAGGGCGCGCCGACCAGGCCGTCGCCCGCTGGCAGGCCGGGCTCGATGCCGCCTTCCGCTGCCTGCGGGCCGATGCGCTGGAGTTTGTCGGCAACCGCAACAAGCCCTTCATCTTTGCGATGAACGATCTCGTCGAGATCGCCGACGGCGCCACCCGCCTGGGCAACGCCATCCGCGCGGTGGCGAGCCACGGGCCGGACGAGCGGATGACCGTCGCCCGTCTGCTTGGCGGGGTCACCCAGCGCTCCCTGCGCAGTGCCCTGGGCGAATTGCAGACCCGCGTCGGTCAGCTCTCGGCCGATCTCGACCGTCACGGCGAGGCCCTCGCCACGGCCCAGTCGCTGGCAGAGGAGCGGGGCGCCCAGGTCGAGCACCTGCAGGCCGCCCTCGACGACGCCCAGGCGCTGGCCCGTCAGCGTGGTGGCGACCAGCACGAACTGATCGCCCGGCTCGACCAGACCCAGGCGGCGCTGGAAGAGATCCAGAACCTCGCCCGGTTGCGGGCCGACGAGATCGCCGATCTGACGGGCCGCCTGGATCGCACCCAGGCGGCGCTGGAAGAAGCCCAGGCGCTGGCTGCCGCTCGCAATACCGAGACCGCTGCCGTTGCGGCGCGGTTGGATCAGACCCAGGCAGCCCTCGAGGATGCCCAGCGGCTTGCCGCAACCCGCGTCGACGAGACCGCCGCGTTGTCGGCGCGGCTCGATCAGACCCAGGCGGCGCTGGAGGAAACCCAGCGGCTCGCCGTGGAGCGTGCTGCCGAGGCCGAGAAACTGCAGGCGGCCGTCGAGTTCCTGCAAGGCCTCGTGGCCGAGCGGGACGCGACGATCGGCGCCCTCGAAGCCGCAATCACCGAGCGGGATGCGAGCATCGGCCGCCTGGATGTTGCAGCTGCCGAGCGGGACATGCGTCTTACCGATCAGGCTGCGCACATCGACGCGCTCACGGCGGCTGTTGCTGCCGCCGACGAGGAAACCCGCGTCTGGCAGGGCCGGCACGCGGAAGTGGTCAACTCCCGCGCCTGGCGCGCCGTTTCGGCGCTCGGCCTGACGCCCAAACCTTCCGGTGGGCGCTGAGCGCGGCCCGACCGATCACCCCATTCAATACTTCAAGAGTCGCAAAATGTCCCAAGTCTGGATGAACCTTCCGCTGACACCGACCAACGATCTCGTCAAGGACGAGGCGTCGGGCACCTGGACGTCTGTCGGTGACGATCCCCAGCTTTACGTTGATCTCGAAGCCAACGGCCAGGGCGGCCTGCAGGGCTGGGTGCACATCGAGCTTGAACTCGAGTTCATCGAGAACGCCCGCCGGCCCCAGCTGTTCTGGGACGACGGTTCGGGCTTCAGCGAGAGCAAGACCTGCCTGATGCCGCTGCCGGTGGGCGGGCGCAGCAGCCTGTTCCTGTTCTTCCACTACCCGCTGCGCGCGCTGCGGGTCGATCCGACCAACTGCGAGGCGAAGTTTCGCCTCGGCTCGCTGAAGGTGCGGCGCACCTCGCGGGTGGCGGCCGCTGCCTCGGCGGCGCGGCCCTACGTGCGCCGGGCGATCAAGAACCCGGGCCTGTACTGGCGCTTCGGCCGCGACGTGGTCGAACTGTGGCGCCTGAAGGGCTCGCACTCGGTGCGCCTGGCGGTGCAGGAGCTCATCTCCACCCAGAGCGGCGCCCAGATGCGCCAGTACGTGGGCACCCAGCTGGCCTTTGCCCGTCAGGGCATCGGCCGCAGCAAGTCCGAAGGGCGCAGCGGCGGCGGGGCGGTGAGCTTCGGCCACGGCCGGATGAAGAGCGCCGGCAAGAGCGAACGCATGCACATCGGCATCGGCCTCGTCGAGCACTTCGGCGACATCGTGGCCTGCGAGCCGGTGGTGCGTCACCTGCGCAAGCAGTACCCGGATGCCGAGATCTCGTGGGTGGTGCGCGACATCTTCCGCGAGCTGATCGACAACCATCCCGAGATCGACAACACCATCGCAGTCGACTGCCTGACCGACTGGATCAAGTGGCGCTCCCATGGCGCCTTCGACAAGATCGTCGACCTCCACGTGAATGGCCGCATCTGTCAGAGCTGCCGGATTCCCCTCAACAAGACCGAGGGCGATCTCACCATCACCGGCGACACCCATTTTGTTCACGGCAACCTGCTGCAGGCCATGACCAAGGGCGCCGGCCTCGAAGTGCCCGACGACGCGCCGCGCATCTACATCCCGGAAGTGGCCCGCACCACCGTCGATGGCCTGGGCCTGCCCGAGCGTTACGTGGTCTTCCACACCAAGTCGAACGCCGACGAGAAGGACTGGAACTTCGCCAACTGGAAGCGTCTCGCCCTCGAAGTCATCGAGATGGGCTACGACGTGGTCGAGATCGGCCTGTCGCCGAACATCCACGACGTGCCCAAGGGCTACCACAACTTCTGCGGCCGCACGACGCTGCTGGAGGCCGCCGAGATCATCCGCCGCGCCGCGCTGTTCGTCGGCGTCGAGAGCGGCCCCGGCCACTTCGCCAACGCGGTGGGCACCCGCTCGGTGATCCTCATCGGCCAGCTCCAGCGCTTCAAGACCTACAACCCCTACAGCGGCGATTTCGGCAAGGAAAAGAACATCATCTTCGCCCGCAACTCCGATGGCCCCGCCGCTGCGCTGGGCTACGAGCCGGTGCGCGACGCGGTGGTGAAGGGCCTGGGCGAGGGCGCTGCGGCGCCGGTAGCGGCCGTCTCGGTGGTCGAGCCGGCCAGGCCGACGGCGAGCCAGGACGTCGATCCGCGCCTGATCGCCTTCTACCTGCCCCAGTACCACCCGATCCCCGAGAACGACCACGCCTGGGGCAAGGGCTTCACCGAATGGCGCAACGTGGGCAAGTCCGGCGCCTTCTACGAAGGCCAGTACCAGCCGCGCCTGCCGGGCGAACTCGGCTACTACGACCTGCGCCTGCCGGAAGTCATGGAGCATCAGGCCGAGCTGGCCAAGGCCCACGGCATCCACGGCTTCTGCTACTACTACTACTGGTTCAACGGTCGGCGCCTGCTCAACAAGCCCCTCGACCAGATGCTGCGCAGCCGCAAGCCGGACATGCCCTTCTGCTTCTGCTGGGCCAACGAAAACTGGACCCGCCGCTGGGACGGCATGTCGAAGGAGATCATCGTTCCGCAGAACCACTGCCCGGAAGACGACCTCGCCTTCATCCGCAACCTCTTCCCGGCCTTCGAAGACCCCCGCTACATCCGCGTCGACGGCAAGCCGCTGTTGATCGTCTATCGCACCGATCTGTTCCCCGATCCGGCGATGACCGCCGAGCTGTGGCGCAACGAGGCCCGGAAGGCCGGCTTCGGCGATCTCTACCTGCTACGCTGCGAGAGCAACGACCCCTTCACCACGCCGGATTCCATCGGCTTCGACGCCTCCTACGAGGTGCCGACCTTCATCCTGCCGGACGAGCTCAAGCTCGACGACCTGGGCCCGCTCAAGGTGTCGCCGGATTGATTTCGTCGGCCGCATCTTCGACTATCGCAAGATCGTCGATTACTACTGCAACCGCCCGCCGGTTCCGTACAAGCGCTACCGCGACCCGATGCTGGCCTGGGACAACACCCCGCGCCACGGCAACCGCGCCACGATCTACCACAACGTGACGCCGGAGCTCTACGAGCGCTGGATGCGCGACTGCTATGAAGATGCCCGCCGCAAGTTCGTCGGCGAGGAGCGGCTGGTGTTCGTGAACGCCTGGAACGAGTGGGCCGAAGGTTCGTATCTGGAACCCGACCTGAAGTTTGGCCGGGCCTATCTGGAGGCGACTGCCCGAGCGGTGGGCCATCCTCTGGGCCGCTGAGCGGCGAGGACGCCATTTTCCCCGTTCGAGGTTTCCCGCCACGGCCCCCAGCCGGACGTGGCGGGGTCGCCTGAAGGCACTGCAGAGACAGGATCGGCCATGTTCTATTCCATCAACTTCCTCCGGTTCATCGCCAGCGTGGGCGTGGTGATCCACCACGCCCTCGGCTTTACGGGCACCCAGATCAGCGTGGGTGCGGCCGGCGTGGATGTGTTCTTCATCATCAGCGGGATCGTCATCGGTTTCTCCACCGGAGAAAAGACGACCCCCTATGCGTTCTTCGCCAAGCGTTTCATCCGGGTTCTGCCCTTGTACTGGCTGGCGACCTTTGCCTACCTGGGCTTCAAGTTCCTCGAGTGGAACGACCTGCCCCAGTCCGAGACATTCTGGCGCTCGATGCTGCTGTGGCCGGATTTCGGGACCGGCTGGCACCCGATCTACTACCCGGGTTGGACGCTGGGCTATGAGCTGTTCTTCTATCTGGTCTTTGGCACGATCTTCACCTTTGCCCGAAAGAACGCCGCCGCCCTCTGTGCGCTGGTGATGTGCTGCGTGTCGCTGGTGCTGATCCCGGTGCCGGGCAAGACGGGTGTCCATTTCGATAGCCGTCTGTGCTTCGAGTTCGTGTTTGGTCTGATCTTTGCCCACCTGTTCCTGAAGCGCCGGATGGTCATCGATCCGAAGCTCGGGACGGCCAGCGCCGTGGCGGCGCTCGTCATCTTCAGCCTCAACTACACCTCGAACGGGATCGACCGCGTGCTTGCCTGGGGCGTGCCGAGCCTGCTGCTCGTGATCGGTCTGTTCGCCCACGAGCGCTCGCCTTTCTTCCGTCGTCGTTTTGCCGTGATCCTGGGGGACGCCAGCTACTCCGTCTATCTCGTGCATATCACTGTCATCGAGTTCATCCTCGAGACGCTCAAGCGTAACGACGTCTCCGCTGAGGCGATCAAGGCACAGTGGCCGCTCACGCTGTTGGTGCTGGTGGGGGCGTCGGTGGCTGTCGGCGTGATGGTTCACCGATTCGTGGAACAGCCTCTCCTCGAATACCTGCGCCGCGTGCTGCTCGGCGGTGAGCGGTTGAAGACGCCGGTTGCCGATGTCGAGGCCGTCCTGCCGGTGGCGGAGGCGCCCGCGGACGTGCTCCCCGAGCCTGCTCCGTCGCCGGTCGTGCCGGCTGTTGCCGCGCCCAAGCCAGAGCCCGTTGCCGCACCGCCGCGCGTCCGCAAGCCGGTGGTTGTCGATGAGCGTCGTCTGCCGCTCCGGCTCGACTGGAAGCCGCTCGCGCTGCCCGTCCTGCTGGTCGGGGTCTTCCTGGCGTGGGTCATCTCCCGCGCCTTCGACTGGCCTCAGGCGGACGATTTCCTCCTCGTTGACTGGTTTCGTCGGCTCTTCATCACCGGCGAACTGGGCATTGGTGACGTGCTGACGCTCAAGAACGGACCGCACCCGGTCGGCTTCCAGGCCCTCGTCACGGTGCTGCTCTTCAAGGTCTTCGGGGTCAGCTTCAACCTGCTGGTGGGGCTCAACCTGCTCATCGCGGCCGCCTGCGGGCTGCTCCTCTCGGCCCTCGTGCTGTCCGACAGCAACAGCCGTCTCGTGAGATGGGTTGCGCCCGTCCTGCTGATGGTCGTCTTCCTGCATCCGATCCAGATGAACCACCTGGTGTGGCCTTTCGAGCTCGGGTTGTTCATGGTCAGCCTGGCCCTGGTGGCGAACGTGGCGCTGGTGGAATTCCGTGGTGTCCGGGCGGTTCCGTGGGTCGCCGCGGTGTGCCTGCTGGGCACCATGTCCACCGGACAAGGTGGTTTCCTGTGGGTGCTGGCGGGCCTGCACTTCCTGCTCTTCGGCGGCCCCGGGCGTTATGGCCGGGCCGGCGGCTTCCTGATGGCGTTCGTGGTGGTTTCGGCCTACCTGACGTCCAGCACCGGTGAAGTGAGCGGGCTGATGAACGATGGGGTCGGCGGCTTGATCCTTTACTTCGCGCAGCTGTTCGGTGGCGTCTTCGGTGTGCGCGGCACGCGCAGCACCTGGGTGCTCGGCGCGCTGGTGCTGGCTGTCGCCCTTGGCCTGGCAGTGGCCGCCATCGTTCGTCGGCAGGCAGCCCGGCCGATCGAGCGGGCGGGCGTGGTGCTGGTGGCAGGCGCCTTGCTGATGGCGGTCGGTTTCACACTGGCGCGCTACAAGTTCGGCATCGTGTGGGCGCTCGACCGTTTCCACGCAGCGCCGCTGCTGGTGCCGGTGCTGGCGGGCATCGTGCTGCTCGCGTCCCGCTATTTCGAGACGGGCGCATCCCTCGCGGCGCGCGGCCTTGCCTTGTTCGCCCAGGCCGGCGTTGTGGCAAGCGTGGTGATGGCGGTTCCGTACGCCACGGGGCGTTTCGACGAGCAGATCACCGCCCGGGGCTTCGGCATGGCCGTGGCGTGCGATCAGCAGGACGACCCTTACCTGGAAACCTCGGCGAGCGGCCTGGCCGACTGGAGCTTCTTCCTGCTGACCAAGAACCGTGACGTCCTGGCGCCCCTGTGTACCGACCGGCTGCCGGTCGATGCCCGTGCGTTGCTGAAGCTGCCGGACGACTTCGCTGGCTGGATCAGCCGCGAGCCGGCCACCGCCGATGGCCTGACCGCCCTGTGGCGGATCTACCAGACCCACGGCGACCTGCAGCGGGCTTTCCCGCCGAGCCAGCCCGACGTGGGCAAGAACCTGCTCATGTTTGCACGCAACAACGCGCTGACTGGCAGCCAGTACGAGAAGGACGTCCTTGGGCCCCATGCAGACCTTTACGTCCGGCTGCACGACGCCAAGTGATGGTGCTGATGAATGAACCGGCAGGCTTCCACCGGGCAAATCGTGGTGAGGTGAATTGATGACTGAAAACAACCTGGCTGTGACCGCTTATCCCGGTCGTGCACAATGGGTCGGCGCCGGCGCCGTTGTCGGGCTGGCCTTCCTGCTGTGCCTGTACTTCGTGCTGGCCTTCGGGGTGAATGTTCCGTTCTGGGATGAATGGGAGCTGCTGGCCCGCTTCCGCGAGATCTACGCCGGACGGATGAACTGGTGGGATCTCGCCCTCAGCAAGCACAACGAGCACCTCATCGGCTTTGCCTTCCTGGTGGGCAGCCTGCAACTGCTGCTGAGCGGTTTCGATTCAAAGCTGCAGCTGGTGTCGGGCGTGCTGATCCAGGCCCTGGCCTTCGGCATCATGGCCGCGGCGCTGTGGCGCAGCGTGCCGGAAGACCGCCGGCCGCTGTGGCTGGCCCTGTCGTCGCTGATCTGGTTCTCCCTGTCCCAGCACAAGAACCTGCTGTGGGGGTTTCAGACCGCGTGGTTCCTGGTCACCCTGCTGCTGGCGATCACCCTGGCGTGCCTGCATCGGGCCAAGAACCTTGAAGGCCGTGCCGGCGCCGGTCAGTGGGTGGCCCTGGCGGCGGCCAGCGCGCTGCTGGCGAGCTTCACGTCCACCCAGGGGGTGATCGTGTGGCTGGCGGCAGCGGTGTATCTGCTGGTGCGCGAGAGCTATCAGCTCGGCGCCTTCTTCCGCAGCCGCATCAGCCGTCTGTGGATGGTGGCGGCGGTGCTGGCCGGTGGCGCCTTCGTGTCCGTCTGGCTGCTCAAGGGCGGCGGCGGTGCGGGCGGCGGCGGCGACTTCTCGATGCGCGCCTTCGGCTACATCTTCGTGGGCATCCACGGCGCCTTCCTGGGCGACGTGGGCGTGCTGGGCGTGGCTGGCTTTGGGGCGGTGATGCTGGTCTTCGTGGGGCTCGCCCTCATCAAGGCGCTGGCCGCCCAGGACAAGGCGGGCTACGCGCTGCCGGTGGCGCTGATCGTCTTCGGGCTGGTGTTCGTGCTGCTGGTGGCCATCGGCCGCGCCAAGTTCGGCACCGGCGCTGCCCGCGATCCCCACTACACCGCCTATTCGCTGATGACCTTCTTCGGCGCGCTGACGATCTTCCTGCGCCGGGACGCCGCCGTGGCGGGCCGGGGCCTGATCGGGCTCGGTGCCGCGCTGTTCCCGGCGATGGTCGTGGTGGCCACCTTCGCATCCACCTACGACGCCGTGCTCAAGGGCATCGACTGGCGGCGCAGCCAGGGCCTGTCGGCCGCGACGCTGCTGAAGTTCCGTGATGCGCCTGATTTCGTCCTCGCCAGCCTGCTGTTCGGTGACGCGGGGCTGGTCCGCAGGAATGCCGAGTTCCTCGAATCGAACCGCCTCGGCGTGTTTGGCGATCCTCACCCGGTGCCCGAGGCGGTCAAGCCCTACGTCGACATGCCGCCGACCCTCGTCGCGTGGCAGGAGCGCTATCCGGATCGAAAGGCGGCCATCGTCCGAGCCTGGTGGGTGTATCAGATCGGCAACGACCTGCGCCGGGCTTTTGACCCGATGGCGGGCGATTTCGCCGAGCGCCTGATGGGGTGGTCCTACGGCGCATCGCGGGATGGCGACCACTACCTGAGTACCCACCTCAAGGATTTCGCGGCGGACTTCGAGGCCATGCACAAGGCCGAGGATGCGCGGAAGTCTGTAAAATAATGACGCTATGGTCGGTTCCGCTGATGCGGTGCTCCGGCATGTATGCAATTCGAAAGGATAGGGGTGCAGACCTGTTCAAAATTTGAGCCGCGCAACTGCCGGGTGCTGGTGGTTGGTGACGTGATGCTGGACCGCTACTGGTTTGGCGAGGTGAACCGGATTTCCCCCGAGGCGCCGGTGCCCATCGTGAAGGTGGGGCGCACCGAGGAGCGTCTTGGCGGGGCGGCCAACGTGGCGCGCAATGCGGCGGCCCTGGGTGCGCAGACCACCCTGCTGTCGGTGATCGGCTGCGACGAGGCGGGGGCGATCCTCCGTCGGCTGCTCGTCGAAGGCGGCATCGAGGCGTCCCTCAAGGAAGACCAGGAGTTCGACACCATCGTCAAGCTGCGGGTCATCGGCCGGCAACAGCAGCTCTTACGCATCGATTTCGAGACCACGCCGTCCCACGAGATCCTCCAGGCCAAGCTCGCCGAGTTTGCCCAGCGGGTGGCCGAGAGCGATGTGGTGATTTTGTCCGACTACGGCAAGGGCGGCCTCGCCCACATCGGCGAGATGATCCGCATCGCCCGTGCTGTCGGCAAGCCGGTGCTGGTCGACCCGAAAGGCGGCGACTACAGCAAGTACGCCGGCGCGACCGTCATCACCCCCAACCGCGCCGAACTGCGCGAGGTGGTTGGCGACTGGTCGTCCGAAGAGGAACTCGTCGCCAAGTCGCACAAGCTGCGTGCTGAGCTGGGCATTGATGCGCTGCTGCTCACTCGCAGCGAGGAGGGCATGACGCTCTTCACCGCCGATCAGGTGGTCAGCCACAAGGCTGAGGCGCGGGAGGTGTTCGACGTCTCCGGCGCCGGCGATACGGTGATCGCCACCCTCGGCGCCATGCTGGGGTCGGGCGCAGACTGGGCAGAAGCCATCCGGGTGGCAAACGTCGCGGCGGGCATCGTCGTCGGCAAACTGGGAACGGCCGTCGTCTCGCGGGAAGAACTCGCGGCGGCCCTGTAAGGGAACAACATGCATATCGTGGTTACCGGCGCAGCCGGCTTCATCGGCGCCAACATCGTCAAGGCCCTCAACGAGCGCGGGCTGACGAAGATCATCGTCGTGGACAACCTCTCCAAGGCCGACAAGTTCAAGAACCTCATCGACTGCGACATCGTCGACTACCTGGACAAGCAGGATTTCCTCGCCCGCCTCAAGGCCGGCGAGTTCGACGGCAAGGTCTCGGCGATCTTCCATGAGGGCGCGTGCTCCGACACCATGGAGACCGACGGGCGCTACATGATGGAGAACAACTACCGGTACTCCCTCGCGCTGCTCGACTGGTGCCAGGCCCAGGGCGCGCAGTTCCTGTATGCCTCCAGTGCCGCCACCTACGGCGCCAGCACTGTGTTCAAGGAGGAGCGCCAGTACGAAGGCCCGCTCAACGTCTATGGCTACTCCAAGTTCCTGTTCGACCAGATCGTGCGCCAGCGTCTGGCGGCCGGGGCCACCTCGCAGATCGTCGGCTTCCGCTACTTCAACGTCTATGGCCCGCGGGAATCCCACAAGGGCCGCATGGCGTCGGTGGCCTTCCACAACTTCAACCAGTTCCGGGCCGAAGGCAAGGTGAAGCTCTTCGAGGGCTCCCACGGCTATCCGGACGGCGGCCAGATGCGCGACTTCGTGTTTGTCGGCGACGTGGCCAAGGTCAACCTGTTCTTCTTCGACAATCCGGGCAAGTCGGGCATCTTCAACCTTGGCTCCGGTCGCGCCCAGAGCTTCAACGACGTGGCCGTGGCGGCCGCCAATGGCTGCCGCCGTGCCGCCGGCGAGGCACCTCTGTCCTTAGCCGATCTTCGGGAGCAGGGCGTGCTCGAATACGTCGCCTTCCCCGAAGCCCTCAAGGGCAAATACCAGGCCTTCACCCAGGCCGACCTCACCCGTCTGCGGGCCGCCGGTTACGAGGCGCCGATGACCACCGTCGAAGACGGCGTGGCGCAGTACGTGGATTGGCTTAACAGTTGCAATGCCTGAGGCCGGAAGCGACATGGGAGCCATGGAATCGGTGGTGATGGCCAGCCTGCGCGAGGCGCGGCAGGCCCTGGACGCAATGCTCGACAGCCCGGCCGTGGTGGCCGCGGTGGCCCGGGCCGGCTCGGCGCTGGCCAAGGCGCTGGACGCTGGCGGGCGGGTGTATTCGTGCGGTAACGGCGGCTCGATGTGCGACGCGATGCACTTCGCCGAAGAGCTCTCCGGCCGCTACCGGCAGGATCGCCCGGCCCTCGGTGCCGCGGCGATCAGCGATGTGGGCCACCTGACCTGCGTCGGCAACGACTACGGCTACGACCGGGTCTTCGCCCGCTACGTCGAGGGCCACGGTCGCGCCGGTGACTTCCTGCTCGCCATCAGCACCAGCGGCTCGAGCCCCTCGGTGCTCAACGCCGTGGCGGCAGCCCGGGCCCGGGGCATGCAGGTGATCGGCCTGCACGGCCGGCCGGGTTCGCCCCTCGCCCAGATTTGCGACTTCGACATCTGCACACCCGCTGGCGCTTTTGCCGACCGGGTCCAGGAATGTCACATCAAGGTGATACACATCCTGATCGAGATCGTCGAGCGCCAGCTTTTTCCACAGAACTACGCGTGACGGCGTAGCGCGCCGCACCGGTATGGAGAGCCGTACATTTGAATTGCCTGCTGGATTTCGAGGGGATGCGATGAGCGACGACGCAAACATCCCCCTCTGCGTCGACCTCGACGGCACGCTGCTGGATTCCGATCTGCTGGTCGAAGCCGGGCTGGCCTTCGTCCGCGCCAATCCGCTGCGGGCGCTGGCGCCGGTGGGCTGGCTGGCGTCGGGCGGCAAGATCGGGCTGAAGGCGCGCATCGCCAGCGAGGTGGATCTCGACGTCACCTGCCTGCCCTACAACAAGGCGGTGCTGGCGGTGATCGAGGCGGAGAAGGCCAAAGGGCGGCAGATCGTCCTCGCGACCGCCAGCCACATCAGCTACGCCCGGCGCATCGCCGAGCACCTGCAGGTCTTCGACAGGGTGCTGGGTACCGAGGATGTAAACCTCTCGTCCCGCCGCAAGGCCGAGCGCCTGATCGCCGACTACGGCGACAAGGGCTTCGACTACATGGGCAACTCGTCGGTCGATCTGCCGGTCTGGAAGCACTCCCGAAAGGCCTGGGTGGTCAATGCCTCAAAGGCGGTGGTACGGCTGGCCGAAGGGCAGGGCAACGTCGAGAAAGTGATCGACACCCGCGGCAACGTGCTGCTCACCTGGGCCAAGGCGCTGCGCTTCCACCAGTGGATGAAGAACCTGCTGGTCTTCGCGCCGCTGCTGGCCGCCCATCAGGTCGGCCACCTCGATCTGGTGCTGCGCGGCATCTTCACCTTCTTCGTCTTCGGGCTGTGCGCGTCCAGCGTGTATGTGCTGAACGATCTGCTCGACCTGCCCGACGACCGCCATCACCCCACCAAGCGCAACCGGCCCTTCGCCGCCGGGAAGCTGTCGGTGTTTGCCGGGCTGGCGGTGGCGCCGCTGTTGCTGATCGCCGCCTTTGGCGGTGCGCTGTGGCTGCTGCCCTGGAAATTCACCGCCACGCTGGCCACTTACTACGTGCTCACCCTGGCGTATTCGCTGGTGCTCAAGCGCGTGATGATGGTCGATGTGATCGCCCTCGGGATGCTCTACACCATCCGCATTGTCGGCGGCGCCTTCGCTTTCGGGCTCGATCTGACGTTCTGGATCCTGGCCTTCTCGATGTTCATCTTCCTCAGCCTGGCGCTGGTCAAGCGCTATGCCGAGCTGGTGGATGCCCGCAAGAAGGGTAAGGAGGCCAAGGCCCGCGGGCGCGGCTACTCCCCGTCGGATCTGGAAATGCTGTCGTCCCTCGGCGCCGCATCCGGCTACCTGTCGGTGATGGTGCTGGCCCTGTACATCCAGGATGAGCACACTATTTCCTTGTACCGACACCCCGAGTTCATCTGGCTGAGCTGCCCGCTGCTGCTGTTCTGGGTGTCGCGCACCTGGATGCTCACCCATCGGGGCGAGATGCACGACGACCCGGTGGTCTTCGCGATCAAGGATCGGGTGAGTCTGGTGGTCGGCGTGCTGTTCGGTGTGATCTTCTGGATGGCCCGATGAGCATCGGCAAGCTGAGCTCCTGGGGCCGCTACCCGCGCTTCCCGCAAACCGGCCACGGCATCGGCTGGCGCTCTGAAGTGCCGGGCGAGCTCGCCCGCGTGGCAGCCGAGCACGGCACGCTGCTGCCCTTCGGCAATGGCCGCAGCTACGGCGACAGCTGCCTCGCGACGAGCGATCAGGTGCTCCATCTGCGCCCCCTCGACCGCTTCATCAGCGCCGACTGGCAGACCGGCATCATCCGCGCCGAAGCCGGCGTGACGCTCGACGAAGTGCTGCGGCTGGCGATTCCCCGCGGCTGGTTCCTGTTGGTCACGCCGGGTACCAAGTTCGCCACCCTCGGCGGCGCCGTCGCCAACGATGTGCACGGCAAGAACCACCACGTGCGCGGCAGTTTCGGCTGCCACGTGCGGCGCTTCGGGCTGGTGCGCTCGGATCGCGGCCGGCTCGAGGTCGCCCCCGGCGACGCCGACGGCCTCTTCGCCGCCACCATCGGCGGGCTCGGGCTCACCGGCATCATCGACTGGGTCGAGCTGCAGCTCATGCCCATCAAGAGCAGCCTCGTCGATGTGGTGAACATCCGCTTCAATTCGCTGGACGAGTTCTTTGCCCTCTCGCGGGAGCTCGACGGCCAGCACGAATACGCCGTGGCCTGGATCGACTGCGCCGCCCGCGGCGCATCGGCGGGGCGGGGCATCTACATGGTGGGCGACCACGCGCCGGAAGGCGGGCTCGCCTACGACGACAAGCCCAAGCTCAGTGTGCCGCTGGTGCCGCCCATCTCGGCGATCAACTCGGTGTCGCTGCGGGTCTTCAACCACTTTTATTACAACGCCGCCAAGCCCGGCCGGCACCCGGGGCGCGTGGGCTACGAGCCGTACTTCTATCCCCTCGACCGCATCCTCCACTGGAACCGCATTTACGGCCCCAAGGGCTTCCAGCAGTACCAGTGCGTGATCCCGGAATCCGCTGGCGGCGCGGCCATCGGCGACATGCTGGACGCCATCGCCGCGGCCCACAGCGGCTCCTTCCTGGCGGTGCTCAAGCGCTTCGGCGACGTGGCCTCGCCGGGCCTGTTGTCCTTCCCCGAGGCTGGCGCCACGCTGGCCCTGGATTTTCCCGAGCACGGCGACGCCACCGCGAAGCTCTTCGCCAACCTCGACGCCATCGTGCGCGCCGCCGGCGGACGCATCTACCCGGCCAAGGACGCCCACATGGGCGGCGAGTTCTTCCGCGCCTGCTACCCCCAATGGACACAGCTCGAAGCCCTGCGCGATCCGGCCCTGTGCTCCCGTTTCTGGAAACGAGTCACCCAAGCATGAAAAACATCCTGATCGTCGGCGCCACATCCGCCATTGCCGCTGCCTGCGCGAGGCGCTGGTGCGAGGGCGGGGCGCGCTTCTACCTCGTCGGCCGCAATGCCGACAAGCTCCGCCAGGTGGCGGATGATCTGTCGGCTCGTGGCGCCGAGGTGCACACCTGCGAGCTCGACCTGAACTTCCTCGAAAGCCACGCCAGCCTGGTGCGCGAAGCCTTCGCCTGGCTCGGCCGGGTCGATGTGGTGCTCGTTGCCCATGGCACCCTGCCTGACCAGAAAGCCTGCGAGCAGGACGCCGAGCTGGCGATCCGCGAATTCACCAGCAACGGCCTGTCGGTCATCAGCCTGCTCACCCATCTGGCCAACCCGATGGAAGCCCAGGGCTCCGGCAGCATTGGCGTGATCTCGTCGGTGGCGGGCGACCGCGGCCGGCCGTCCAACTATCTGTACGGCTCCGCCAAGAGCGCCGTCACCGCGTTTTGCGGTGGCCTGCGGGCGCGGCTGTTCAAGGCCGGCGTCAATCTCACCACCATCAAGCCGGGCTTCGTGGATACGCCGATGACCAAGGGCCTGCCGCTCCCGGCGCCCCTGGTGGCGACGCCGGAGCAGGTGGCCGCCGACATCGCCAAGGCCATGGACGCCGGCAAGGGCACGCTCTACACCCGCTGGTTCTGGCGCTACATCATGCTCATCATCATCCACATCCCGGATCGCATCTTCCGCAAGATGAGCATGTGACGCGCGCCGGCCCGTCATCCCGAATTCCGTAACGCAGAAATCCAAGCCGACACCCATGAACAAGAACATGAAGATCGTCCTGCCCGGCGGCGCTGGCCTGGTGGGCCAGAACCTCGTCGCGCAGCTCAAGCGCCAGGGTTATACCAACCTGGTGGTGCTCGACAAGCACGTCACCAACCTGGGCATCCTGCGCAAGATGCACCCGGACATCGTCGCCGAGCTCGTCGACCTCGCCGACCGCGGCGACTGGGAGAAGCACCTCGCCGGCGCCGAAGTGGTGGTGATGCTCCAGGCCCAGATCGGCGGCACCGACTACACCGAATTCGAGCGCAACAACATCACCTCGACCAAGAACGTCATCGAGGCCATGCGCGCCCATCAGGTGCCGTACTACGTGCAGATCAGCTCGTCGGTGGTCGAATCGGTGGCCGACGACTGGTACACCAACACCAAGAAGGCCCAGGAAGAGATCGCGCTGGCCAGCGGTTTCCCGCTGGTTGTGCTGCGCCCCACGCTGATGTTCGGCTGGTTCGACCGCAAGCACCTGGGCTGGCTGTCGCGCTTCATGCAGAAGGTGCCGGTGTTCCCCATTCCCGGCCACGGCCGCTACCTGCGCCAGCCGCTGTACGTGGGCGATTTCTGCCGCGTCATCATCAGCAGCATCGAGCACCGCACCCAGGGCGTGTACAACATCTCGGGGCTTGAGGAGGTCGATTACATCGACATCATCCGCGAGATCAAGAAGGCCACCAAGGCCGGCTGCTGGATCGTCAAGATTCCCTACAGCCTGTTTCACGGGCTGCTGGCCACCTGGGCGCTGTTCGACAAGAAGCCGCCCTTCACCACCCAGCAGCTCGCCGCGCTGGTGGCCCGGGATGTGTTCGAAGTCATCGACTGGCCGGGCATCTTCCAGGTCAAGGCCACGCCCTTTGCCAAGGCCATCGACGAAACCTACAACGACCCCGAGTACGGCTCGGTCGTGCTGGAGTTCTGAGCCATGGCCAAACAACGCATCGCCGTGCTCGGCGCCGGCCCGATGGGGCTGGCGGTGGCCTACCAGCTGGCCCGCGACGGACATCAGCCGATCATCTTTGAAGCCGACGACCGGGTGGGCGGCATGACCGCCACCTTCGATTTCGGTGGCCTCGACATCGAGCGCTACTACCACTTCCACTGCATCTCCGACACCGCGTTCTTCCAGGTGCTCGACGAGCTGAAGCTCGCCGACAAGATGCGCTGGGTGTCCACCAAGATGGGCTACTACTACCAGGACAAGGTGGTGCCCTGGGGCAACCCGGTGGCGCTGCTCAAGTTCCCGGGGCTCAGCCTCGTCGCAAAGTTCCGCTACGCGCTGCACGCCTTCCTGTCGGTCAAGCGCGACGACTGGAAGCCGCTGGATCACCTGGAGGCCTCCGCGTGGATCCGCCGCTGGGTGGGTGCCGAGGCCTACGAGGTGCTGTGGCGCCGGCTGTTCGACTACAAGTTCTACGACCACGTGGGGAATCTGTCTGCCGCGTGGATCTGGAGCCGCATCCGCCGCATCGGCCGCTCCCGCTACAACATCTTCAAGGAAAAGCTCGGTTATCTCGAGGGCGGCTCCAACACCTTCCTGTCGGCCATGAAGGCCGACATCGAAGCCCGCGGCGGCGAGTTCCGCTTCAGGCAGGCCGTCACCCGCGTGCGCATGGAAGGTGGGGCGGTGAAGGGCGTCGAGACGGCCCAGGGCTTCGAGGCCTTCGACCGCGTGGTGAGCACCATCCCGCTGCCCTACGTGCCCGGCGTGATGCCCGACCTGCCGGCCGACGTGCTGGCCAAGTTCAAGGCCCAGAAGAACATCGCCGTGGTGTGCGTGATCTGCAAGCTCAAGAAGCCGCTCACCGACAACTTCTGGCTCAACGTGAATGATCCGGCGATGGACATCCCCGGGCTGGTGGAATACACCAACCTGCGCCCGCTGGATCACCACATCGTGTATGTGCCTTACTACGTGCCGGGCGAGCATCCCAAGTTCCAGGAGCCCGACGAAGTCTTCCTGGCCAAGGTGAAGCGCTACCTCCAGGAGATCAACCCGGCCCTTGCGGACGATGACTTCATCGACATCCGCGCGAGCCGCTACCGCTACGCCCAGCCCATCTGCCAGCCGTCCTTCCTCGACAGCCTGCCGCCGGTGGCGTTGCCGGTGAAGGGCCTGTGGGTGGCGGATACGTCGTACTACTACCCCGAAGACCGGGGCATCTCCGAGAGCATCGGCTTCGGTCGTAACCTGGCGAAGCAGGCGGCGGCGTGATCCGTCACTTCGCGTCGCGCCAGTTTCTGGTCTTCCTGCTGACCGGCGGCTTTGCCGCTGCGGTCAACTTCGGCAGCCGCATCGTCTACAACCAGTGGACGGATTTTTCGGTGGCGGTGGTGCTGGCCTACCTCACGGGCATGGTCACCGCCTTCGTGCTGGCCAAGCTCTTCGTGTTCAAGGAGAGCACCCAGTCCGTCAAGCACTCGGCCCTGTGGTTCTGCCTGGTCAATGGGGTGGCGGTGGTGCAGACCTGGCTCATCAGCATGGGCCTCGCCTATTACCTGCTGCCCTGGCTTGGCGTCACTCGCTTCGTGCCCGAGATCGCCCATGCCGCCGGGGTGATCTTTCCGGTGTTCACCAGCTACATCGGCCACAAGCGCTTCTCCTTCCGGTAAGCGCCCATGAAGATCAGGCGCGCCATCGGCGGCTGGAGCATCGTCGCCGGGCTGTATTTCGTGGCGCTGCTGTGGGCTGATTCCAAGACCGGCGTGCTCCGCCGCCTGCCCGAACTGGCGCCCATGCTGCCGGTGCTGGTCGCCGCCACCCTGGCCTCCATCGCCCTGCGCTTTGCCCGTTGGCAGTGGCTGCTGCGCCGGGCCGGTTACGCGGTGCCGGTGGGGCACAGCCTGCTGGCCTACGTGGCCGGCTTCGCCTTCACCGCCACGCCAGGCAAGGTGGGCGAGCTGCTGCGGGTGCGCTACCTCGTCACCGCGGGCGTGCCGGCGTCGCGGGTGGTGAGCGCCTTCGTCTATGAACGCCTGTTCGATCTGGCCGCGGTGCTCCTCATCGCGCTACCGGCGGCGGCGGAATTCCATGTGTTTGGCGTCGCGGCAACCTTCGTCGGGCTGGTGTTTGGCGCCGTCGGCCTGATGGCCGCCAATCCGCGCCTGGGGCAACGGGTCGTCGTAGCTTTCCGCCGCGCCGGCATGCTGCGCATCGCCCGGGTCGTCCGCGCCATCGTCGCCGGGCTCGCCAACATCCGCCTGTGGGCCACGCTGCCGGACATGCTGCTGTCCCTCGTCGCCGGCATGGGCGCGTGGCTGGTCACGTCCTGGTCCTTCGTCTATCTGCTTGCCGCCCTTGGCATTCATCTTGAGGGCTTCAAGGCGCTGGCGCTGTTCCCAGTTGCGATGCTCGCCGGCGCCGCGTCGATGCTGCCCGGCGGGCTGGGCTCGACCGAAGCCACGCTGGTCGCATTGCTCACCCTCGGCGGCGCCGCGCTGGTACCCGCCACCCTGGCGGCCGTCGGCATCCGCCTCGCCACCCTGTGGCTGGCGACGGTGATGGGGATGGGGGCTTTTGGGTGGTTGGAGGCGCGGCGGGGGGAGGGGTAGGTGGCCGGTGATCGGCCTTAGCCGACGTTCATGCTGATGCGCTAGAATGCTGATTGTCGGCCATAAGCGGACGGTCACCTGCCTCAGTGAGCAGATGTCTGAGCGACTGCTTGAATCTAAAACATGCCAGAAAGCGTATCCCCGCCGCTCGACGACGACAGACCTAAAGTTAGGTATCACATTGACAGGCTCGCTTTGGCGAGCGATTTCGTCTCGGGGCTGAGGGTTTTCTCCACCGATTGTTAGTTAACTATACAAAATCTATAGATTTGGCAACGCGATTTTTAAGCGCATTTCAATAAACCATCCAAGATCCAAAGATGATCGACTACGAAATTGCACGTAAGAACCTTGAAGCTTTGACGCAGAGGTACGCTGAGTTCGGGGTAAAGAACGAAGCGGAAACTCGATTCCATTTCATTGATGTCTTGTTAACCGACTGTCTCGGTTGGGATAGGGCTGATATCGACCTCGAAAAATACCTCAGCGGCGAACGAAGTGATTATGAGCTTGGTAGTCCTGTCGCTCTGATTCTGGAAGCAAAACGCGACGCTGTAAGTTTCGAAATTCCTTTACGGAAACGCGGAAAGTTGCTGGTACCTTTACGACAGCTAATGGACCTTAGCGACGAAGCTCGGGGAGCCGTCGAGCAGGTGCATGGGTACTGCTCTCGACGTGGGGTTAGATATGCGGCTATTTGCAATGGCCCTCAGCTGATTGTCTTTGTCGCTGTACGCACGGATGGAAAGTCGCCACTCGAAGGGCAGGCGTTGGTCGTCGACGGGTTTGAGCAGATGCGGAAAGAATTTTCGACCATCTTTAACCTGATCTCGCCTCTTGGAGCGATGTCAAATAAGCTTCTTGCTTACCTTGACGCTCACGGTATCGTGGGAATCCCCGAAAAAATATCTACACGGTTACAGAGCCACCCATCGTTTAGGTATCAGAGTGCATCACAAAACAGCTTACGTATGGTGGCAGAACTTCTTCTTGAGGACATCGCACGTACGGCAGACCTTGAAAAACGTTTCTATCGCGAATGTTACTGCGAAAGTGGTCCATTAGCGCAGGATGCGCTGATTAGCAAAAATCTACTTAAAACCCGGTACGCGGCGCTTTTTCATCCAAGTGAGGAAGCTCCCGCGGTTGTTCCTGTTAAATCGAGGGACAAAGCTGCATCATCGGACATGCTCGCCGAGAGCTTGTCACGTCGGCCGATTATATTGCTGGGAGATGTTGGTGTAGGGAAGACCTCATTCATCAAGAATCTGATGCTTGTTGAGGCTGAAGAAGAGTTCAAACGATCAATTTATGTATATTTGGATTTGGGCGTTAATGCATTTCTGCACGATGCTTTGGAAGACTATGTGCGCAGAGAAGTGGAGCGGCAGCTTTACGAAAAATATAATATTGACACGAGCTCAGATGGCTTTATAAAAGACGTCTATCGTGAAGATATAAAGCGTTTTAAGAATGGACTGTACGGGCAATACGCTAATTCAAATCCAGCCTTGTACGAGGAGAAGCTGGTCGATTTTCTTAGCAAGAAAATTGCCGCAAGCGAAGAGCATCTGAGTTTGGCGATCAAGTACATCCAAAAGTCCACTAGCAAACAGGTGATCGTTATTTTCGACAACGTCGACCAGCGAGAACTGAATATACAACAAAAAGCGTTTATTGTTTCACAAGGTGTTGCGCAACACTGGGGGGCTATCGTTTTTCTTTCGGTGAGGCCGAATACTTTTCACCAATCCAAGCGAACCGGAGCGCTTTCGGCATATCCTAATAAGGTGTTTTATATAATGCCGCCGCGACCTGAGCTTGTATTAGAAAAACGGCTCATATTTGCTCTAAATGTCGCGGAGGGGCGCTTGCCTATCGAGTCAATATCAAGCGTCAGCTTAAACCTGGAAAGCATAGCTTGGTTTTTGAAAGCGCTTCTATACGCATTACGCAACAACCCAGCTGTTGCCGAATTTCTATCGAACATTACCGGAGGAAATGTTCGATCAATGATTGACTTTGTAACTAAGTTTACTGGCAGCCCCAATGTCGATAGCGACAAAATAATAGAGTTGTACAGGGAGACGGGGGAGTATCTCATACCTGTTCACGAGTTTTCTAAAGCCGCACTCCTTGGTGATTACTCAAACTATGATCCTCACTCATCGCTGGCTATGAATATTTTCGATGTCAGGTTTCCTGATTGTCGAGAGCATTTTTTGTGCCCTTTAATTTTGGCCTATCTCAATTACGACTCCACACACCGAAACAAAGAGGGCTTTGTTACAGCAACCAAGATAAAGCAGGAGATGCAGTCGCATGGCTTTGGGGTTGAACAGACTGAAAGTGCGCTGCGTCGAATGACAAATAAAAAATTAATTGAGACCACGCTGCGAATAACGTTTGAGGAAACGTCTGGAACGGAATGTGCGGAAAATCTAACCGACTCCTTTAGAATTACTACGATTGGAGCCTACCATCAAGTGCGCTGGTGTAATACTTTTGCATATATTGATGCAATGGTATTCGACACCCCAATCTTCGAGTCTAACGCTGCAAAGCAGTGTGGGACAGAGATTGAGTCATTTGATATTCGTCATCGATACTTTCGGGCGACGAATTTCCGCGATTATCTTTCGCACAGTTGGGATTGCGCCGGAATCGCAGCGCCGTATTTTAATTGGAAGACATTGCTCGCGGCAGGAGCTGCAACATTTGAAAGTGTTGCCAGACATATCGATGGAAGGAAGCATTCTGGCGCGTCAGTACGCGGTAGTGGTAGACGTTAGAGATTAAGAAATATTGGTATCTTATCGGGAGTCCTCGAACAAAACCAGTTGCTCGCAATAGCTACATCCGTGGCTCCGCCGCACTATACGACGGTCACCGGAGACGTGTGATATGGCTTAATTCTGAAATGTGCAAAGTGGCAGTTGTGGACCAGATAGCAGACTTTTAGTTAACTGGCTCAAACGGCCGCTCAGGCCGATAACCCGTCACTCACCTCAGTCTCAAATGGGCTTGATGGTATCGCCTGATCTGGGCGTTGATGGCGCAGTCTGGAGTGGAGTGCCCGCCGTGCCCTTGATTCGCTCTTCAGACTGGCGCACCCACCTTGCAGCATCCCAGAATCCCTTGCCTGGCACGGGTTTCGCGACGTTCGCTGGTGGCGTAGGGCGATTCACGATTCACGCCGGGCACTTTGTCGACGCTCTCCGTGCCCAGGTGGCGTCTCCCGGCGATTGCGTGGCGACGCTGGATCGTTGCGTCACATGACAAAACCTTCGAGAGGCGTGTAGCAATGATTGCGAGGCGGCTCTGGACGATTGAGTCATGCCTCCCGGAGGTTTTGTCACGTCACTCCGGCGTCGGGAGGCGGGGCTGGATGCGTGCTTGCGCCAGCGCCAAAAAAAAGGCTGCCCTGGGGCAGCCCTTGATGCTGTGCAGTGCCGGGGATCAGACCACGGCTTCCTGCTTTTCCTTCTTCACCTGCATGAACTGTTCGCGGCTCACGCCGAGCCACATGACCAGCGGGCTGGCGACGAGGACGGAGGAGTAGATGCCGAAGCAGA